>CAZDNN010000055.1:0-19131 GCA_964506385.1 uncultured Planctomycetota bacterium | reverse complement strand
CCGCGGGGAAAGATCTCACACCTCATGAGGTCCGATATCTTTTGTGCCGCAACGGGGGGCCGAGGGGCCGAACTGCCCGCACCGTGATATCACACTTCATGAGGTGTGAGACTCTCACCGTCGCAACGCAACGTGGACGGGAACTGCTGTACGGCTGCCGCCGGAGCTCCCGGCGCATGAGGGGAGGCGCCCCCGTACGGCCTCGGCGCGGCCGATCCCGGCCTGGTGACGAGGCGAGGACGGGGCCGGCGCCCCGGACCAAAGGGGAGGTCGGACGGGCGGAATGATGCCACACCTTCGAAGGTGTGGCATCATTCCGCCAGCAGCCACGCCGCTACGTGGCCCCTCCCGGCTTGCGACCGCAGCAGCGCTTGTACTTCTTGCCGCTGCCGCAGGGGCAGGGGTCATTGCGCCCCGGTCTCCGCTGGACGCGAGCCGCCGCAACAGGCTTCCGCGACGGCAGTATGGGCTTGTAAGGCACGTCTGAGTCAGCCGATGGAAGCGGGGGCAGCCCTGCTCCGGCCGCGTCCCGGCGGCGCTCCTTCTTGAAGCAGGCCCACCATTGCATCGCCCGCACGGTATCCTCGATCAGGCCATGGCGCTGCTTTCTCAGGTGCGGCAGTACCAGGCTCTTGTCCCGCGCAAGGCCCCTTTCGGCCTCCGCTGGGGTGATGAGAAAGGGGTCCACGAGGCCGTCGTCGAACGCCTTGGCGACGTCCTCGCGCAACTCCTCGGCGGCGAGGTCGGCGGCGCCAGAGACCAGCGTGTCCCACGCAATCGAGTGGTTCCGTTCGAGTCTGCCCCGGAAGAGCTCGGCGTAGTAGGCGATGACCTCCTCGCGCGACGCCTCGCCAGCCGCCACAAGGGAGAGAAAGGCACGCAAGGCAGCGCTTCGCACCCACTCGTTGAGCGCGGGGTTCTCCACCATCTCCTTCATCAGGCTCGTATCGCCACAGGATACGGAAGCGAGGATGTTCGGCAGGCCCTCGGTGACCACGCCGCCGGTGATGTCCACGGCGAGCTCGCCGGGGAGGCTGAAGAATCGGACGATGAGCGGGTAGGCGGCCCGCTCGCGGAACTGCGCGAGCAGGTACATGGCGTAGATGTGGGCCATGTACGCGCCAGTCTCCTCCGCATCATCGTCCAGGTGCTCGGCGTTCTCGTAGGCGTGCTCGATGAACCCGAGCAGGTGGGGCGTGATGGACTCACGCTGGGCAACGGCCGCCTCGACCGCCTCGCGAGGGAAGTACCCCCTGTTGTACTCCAGCTCCCGCAGGATCGCTTCGGTGTCCATGGCTTGGCCTTTCAGAGCCCCGTTTTCGCGCGGATGACGGCGGTGAGCTTCGCGGCGGCCTTGGCGTGGCCGGCGAGGTTGGGGTGGACGCCGTCGGTGGTGTCGGTCTTCGGGTCGAGCCAGCCGACGGTCTCAACAAGGAAGACCCAGGCGTCGCCATTCGCCCGCAGGGTGTCCACGGCGCCGCGGATGGAGCGGGCGTGGATCTGGTTGAAGGGGATGATGCAGAAGATGGCGGCGCGCGGGCTGCGGCGGCGGGCCAGGCGGACGAGGCTGGTGTAGACGGACTCGATGGTGGGCATCTTGCTGTCGTTGGAGCCGTGGAGGATCGTCACGATGTCGGCTGGCGGCTCCTCGGCGGGCACGCCGCCGCAGGCAAAGGGATAGGCGAGCGGTGCGGGCGGCACGCCGCCGTTGCCACCCCGGATCACGCCCTGGGCGCCGAAGCCGATGATCCGGGGCTCGCAGCCGAGGGCGAGCGCGGACTGGAACGCGTAGGTCGCGCGGGCGTCGGCGATCTCGGTCCACTCCTCCAGCTTGCCCCTGCGGACGGCGAGGACACCCTCAGTGATCGAGTCGCCGATGGCCTCGAAGATGGGCCTGCGCCGCCGCGGCGGCCGCACGAAGACCCCGCCTGGCACCTCGACGCCCGTCAGGGTCAGCGACGCCACCAGCGGCGGCTTCCACCGCGACTGGTGCTCGTCCGCCGCCTTCAGGACGACCCACACGTAGTGCCGCCCCTCCGCCGCGCGCTCCCCCAGCACGATGCGGTCGCGATCCAGGACGCGCTTCGTCCACGTCCCGTCGAACTGGACCCAGAGCTGCGGCAGTGGCGGCTTGTTCGCCGAGCGGTCGAAGTGCAGGGCGCAGGCCGTCCCTTCGTACCAGAACTCGAAGGAGGAGCCGGGGTTGACGGTCACGAAGCGGTCGGGCGCGCCCCGCTTGTCCCAGCGGCCCAGGAGGCGGATGGCCCCCTCGCCGGGCGGCAGGGTGTCGCGCCAGGGCACGCAGCCGGCCGCTGCGAGGGCGAGGATCAGGGGCGTCATGGCAAGAAGGGGTCTCACGGGCGCTTCCCTTCGGGGGCGGTGGTTCGCGGTTCCGGGTTCCGGGTGTCGGGGGTACCGTTTCGGTCGGCCTCGATGAGCTCGAACAGGCGGAGGCGGCTGGGGGGCGGGGTCTGGTCCTTGGGTCGGGGGCGGTCGCGGTTGGCGCCCAGGGTCTCCCAGCGTAGCACGTAGAGCACGCCGTCATGGCCGAGGGAGCGCGTCCTGACGCCGAGGCCGGGGAGCTTCCCATCGCGTGCGCGGACCTCGCGGGGCCAGCGGGGCAGACGTGGCGTCTCGGCCACTGGCTGAAGCGTCTCGGCGTCGAGCAGGCGGTGGCCCGAGCCGGCTGTGGGATGGGAGACGCTCTGGAGCAGGCGCTCTCCGTGGCCGTAGGGCACGAGGCCCGAGAAGCGGATCTTCGCGCCAATGGCGCCGCCGCCCTTGAACTCCCATCGGTGGTCCCAGGCCGTCGTCTGGTAGCGCTTCCAGCCGCCCTCCTCGAGGCGGGCGACCCAGAGCTGGTTGCAGCCCTTGCCGTCGTAGCGGGTGTAGGCGATGAGCGGGCGGTCCTGGGCGTCGAAGCTCAGGCGGACCAGCGAGTTGAGCAGCCCGCCCCGCGGCGGCACGGGATCGACGACCTCGGAGTTCCCGATGGTCAGCGGCAGCGCGAGGCGGCGGCCGTCGCTGGTCTCCCAGGCCTTCAAGTCGCGGCTGCGGGCGTAGGACAGGTGGTGGTTCGTCGAGCAGTCGGGCGTGTCGCGCCAGACCCAGGCCATGTGGAACAGGCCCGCGCGGTCGCGGAGGATGGGCGTGGGATAGGCGTTCATCCTGCCGCCGCCCGACAGCAGCGGCTGGTCCACGTAGCGGCGCCACGTCCGCGTCTCCTCGTCGTAGACGTTGATGAGCCGCCTGCCGTTGCCGCTGCCGCCGTCGCGGTACATGAAGAGCAGGCGGCCATCGGCCGTGTGGAGGAAGCGGGGATAGGTGCAGCGCCGCTCGTCCTGGCCGGTCATGCGGTGGACGGGCTTGAGCGACGTCGGGTCGCCAGCCGTCTCGGTGCGGTAGTAGCGCAGCCGCACACAATGCATGTTGGCGGCGACGTGGAGCTGGCCGTCGCGGTCGAAGCCGAAGGCGATGTAGTTATGGCTGTCCCAGCCCACCCGCTCCTTGGTACGATGGAGCGTCCACTCCTTCGCATCGAGGGCGCGCCGCCCGATGACCATGAACCGCTCGTGGTCGTAGAAGCCGACCCACAGCGCCCCGCCGTGCTCGGCAAAGGCGAAGCCGACGGGGTGGCCAGCCCACACGGTGGCCAAGTCGGCGACCGACCTCACGGCGTAGTCCCCCGCGCCGGCGGCGCAGGCCAGCGCCGCCATCAGCGCGATCCCGATGCACATCCGATGCAAGAGCGGCTCTCCTTGTTCCGTGTTGCCTCTCCCTCATTCTACCGGCGGTGCTTGACGGCGCAAGGCGCCCTGTCTACACTCGTGGTGGTCACCCTCACATCAGGAGACGATGCATGCGCCTCACCAGCTTCGCGGTCACCATCGTGTGGCTCGTCTTCCCATGCCTCGCCGGCGAGAATCCGTGCAGCAACGGCTCGTTCGAGACGCTCGACGAAAAGGGCTTCCCCGCCGACTGGGGGGCCGTGGGCCAGACGGTCGAGGTCTCGAGCGATGCGCACTCAGGGCAGCGCTCGCTGCGCATGTTGCGGACCGCCGAGACGAAGACCCCCGAAACGGGCCTGAACCGCGCCTGGAAGCCCGACAGCGGCGAGCAGGGGAAGATGATCGGCCGGCTCAAAGGCGGCATCGACTTCTGGTACAAGGCCGTCTCCGCCGAGATGGCGACGCTGCGGGTCTACGCCATCCCGATGAACGCCGAGCCCAAGGAGGGCACGGGCTCGCAGCGGGCCACGTTCGTCGTACCCCAGCAGCACATCGGCGACGGCCAGTGGCACCACGCCCGCATGGCCTACGACTTCACCGACAACGAGAAGGTCCGCTGGGTGCACTTCTCGGCCCGCATCGTCGGCACGGCCGGGGAGCTGCTGCTCGACGACGTGAGCTACATCGAGCGGGTCGGCCCCCTCGTCCGCCTTGGCAAGGCCCGCCTCGACGAGGACCCGAAGCGCCCCGGCCGACGCTGCACCTTCAACGTCGAGGTCCAGAGCGCCGGCGACGAGCCGGCGAAGGACATCGTCGCGACCATCGCCCTTCCCGGCGGCCTGACCGCGGCGCCCGCCGAGGTCCGGATCGCGAGCCTGCCGCCCGGTGAGACGGCGTGGGCGAAGTGGACGGTCGAGGGCGCGCGGGCGCGAGAGATGGCCTTCGGCCTGAAGGTGGTGTCGGGCGACTGCGAGGACGTCGCCTCGTTCCCCATCAAGCCCCTCCTCACCCTCGAGAGCTTCGGCCCGACGACGCCCGTCGCGAAGGTCGGCGAGCGGGTGGCCGTCGAGTGCTCGCTGCGCAACGACAGCAACGCCATCGTCCTGCGCCCCGTCGCCGAGTTCCGGCTCCCCGACGGCGTCGAGACGGTCACGGCCCGCGAGGTGCTGCCCGGCCGCCGCATCGTCCTCCGCACCACCTTCCGCCCCGAGCGCCAGACCCCCGCCCTCGACCTCGGCGTCACCGTCCGCGCCGGCGACGGCACGAAGGAGGCGTCGCTCGCGACGAGCCTGGTCGTCGGCTCGGCCGCGCGGCTGCCGAGGCCCGCCGGCCGCCTCTCGACCACAGCAACCGACAACCTGGCGGTGCTCGAGAACGCGCACGTCCGCCTGGCCTTCCGCCACAACATCTTCGGCTTCGGCCCTGGCGAGCTGATGGCGAAGACGCGCCGCGGCTGGCGCACGGTGGCTTGGGTGCCATGCCTCAGCCGCCTCGTCCAGCGCTATGCCAACGGCGTCCGCCACGAGAGCGTCATCTTCACGAATGACCCACCGACCGAGCTCCGCGATGGCTATGGCGGCCTGCGATTCTGGTGGGAGGCCCGCGACGCCGAAGGCGCGGCCTGGTGGGTGCAGTGCATCTTCACCCTCGGCCACAAGGACAGGAACATCAAGGCCGACTACCGCCTCGGCTGCGACCAGCCACGCGACCTGCTGGCCTTCGAGGGGCCGATGCTCTATGTCCTCGACCGCGACGAGGCGGTCTACCCCGGGCTCGAGTGGCTGGTGCCCGGCGAGGTCTCCTCGAGCACCCTCGACATCGCCGAGGGCCATCCCCATCGGATGCGCTATGTCGTCCATCCCAACTTCGTGACCATCCCCGGCATCGGCATGCGGTCGCGGCACGGCGTCGTGGGCCTGGTGTGGGGCGTGTACCAGAAGTGGGACGGCGAGCGCGACCGGCCCTCGGCCGTCTTCGCCTCGCCCGACCGCTTCCGCCACTGCCGCGCCCACGTGGCCGGCGTGTTCGTGCCGACGGTGCCCGACTTCGTCGAGCCGAACGCCCGCGAGGCGGCGACGCCCTATCCGCTGAAGCCCGAGCGGTCGCTCCGCCTCCGCTGCCGGCTCTTCGCTGATGGCGAGGCGGCCGACGTACTCGCCGCGATGGACGAGTGGATCCGCCTCCACCCATACCCCGAGCCCACTCCCCTCCCCCACAAGACCTACGAGGGCGAGATCCAGTTCTCGATGCGAGGCTACCTCGAATCGCTATGGGAGCCCGAGACGCAGCAGTGGTGGAGCTCGAAGGGGGGCAATCCCCTGATGTGCAAGCTCGGGCGGCAGCGACACTACGTGGCCGACCTGCTCGTTGGTGAGATCCTCAGCCCCGACGAGACGGTGCGCAAGCAGTGCCGGGCGCGGGCGGAGGAGGTGCTGAAGCTCATCGGCGGCGAGGCACGGCTCGATGCCCAGCGCTACGGCGGCCGCGCCGACCTCGCCTACGCAAGCCCCGGCCGCGCCGCGGGCCTGCTCGCCGCGATGCGCGACGACGGCTCGTGGCGCTTCGACGCCGACCGCAAGGACCAGGGCGTGTTCAAGGGCCGCGACTACCACGAGCTCGGCCCCGACGACGCCGTCGAGCTCGGAACCTGCGCCCGCGCCGCCTTCGACGTGCTACGCTACGCCCGCGTCGCCGGCGACTGGGATGCCTACGAGCGGGTACAGAGGACGCTCGTGCTGATGGAGAGCTTCCGCGTGCCCCGCGCCGCCCAGGTGTGGGAGGTGCCCGTCCACACGCCCGACATCCTGGCCGCGGCGGACGCGGTGGACGCCTACGTCGAGGCCTGGCGCTTCAGCGGCGAGAAGCGCTGGCTCGACGACGCCGTGACCTGGGCGCGACGCGGCCTGCCCTTCGTCTACCTGTGGGGCGACCCCGACAAGCCCTTCCTGCTGGGCGCGAGCATCCCGGTGTTCGGCGCCACGTGGTACCGCGGCTCGTGGTTCGGGCGGCCCGTGCAGTGGAACGGCCTGCGCTACGCCAACGCGCTGCTCAAGCTCGTCGAGCACGACCAGAGCATGGACTGGCGTCGCGTCGCCGAGCTGATCATCCGCAGCGCCATCCACCAGCAAGATCAGGATGGCGAGAATGTGGCCCTGTGGCCCGACAACATCAACTCGTGGGACTCGAAGAAGTGCCCCTGGGTCTTCGCCCCGCGCCAGATCATCCGCAACGTCCTCAAGCTCACCGGCCGCGACGAGGACCCCTCGACGGTCATCCTCGGCAAGGGGCGCGAGCGGCTGCACATCTCGGCCCCCGCGACGCTCTCCGAGGCGATCTGGAACGGCAGCGTCCTGGCCTTCAAGGTCGCCTTCCCGAAGGGACAGCAGGGCGTGGTCCTCGTCTCGAACGTCGCGCGTCCTGCCGGCGTGCAACTCGACGGCAAGCCGGTGGCCGAGCGCTTCGAGGTCGAGCGCGGCCCCGATGCCGGCTGGCGCTACGATCCCGCCAACGCCTACCTGTCGATCCGCGTGTCCCGCGACGGCGCGACGACCGTCCGCGTCGAGGGCGCCGCTTTCCGCAAGGTCCAGCGTCTGCCCTGCAAGGTCGAGCGCATCGCCTTCGAGTTCGAGGACTCGCTGGGGGGCTGGACGCCGGCGCACGACATCGGCGACCTGTTCGTCCGCGACGGCGCGCTTGTGGGCAAGGCGACGGGCGGCGACCCCTACCTGATCCGCGGCCTCGTGCGGGTCGAGGCCGACGACTGCCCCGTGGTGGTCATCCGTCTGCGGGTGTCGGCGGGCACGGGCGGCCAGTTCTTCTGGACGACCCTGTCCTCCCCGAACTTCGACGAGGCCAAGAGCCTCCGCTTCTCCGTCCAGCCCGACGGCGAGTGGCACGAGATCCGTCTCGACCTGGGCGAGCACGCGGCCTGGCGCGGCCAGACCATCACCGCGGTCCGCATCGACCCCACCAGCGGCGTCGGCGCCGCCGACTTCGCCATCGACTACGTCCGCGGACAGAGGGAATGAAGAGGGGTATCCGCAGATTGCGCAGATTCGCGCAGATGGAAGAAGGGGGGAGGGTTCGAGGCCCCGAACACCCAACACCGCCTCCTTCTCGTCCCGATGCTCCAGCGTCAGGACGGTGGCCGCGAGGCTCCGGCGTCAGGGCTTGGGCGGCGCGGTGTTGTGGCGGAGCCACTTCTCCCAGGCGGCGATGCCCTTGCGCATCCCCTCGGGGTCCTGGCCGTCGCGCAGGCGCACCTTGGTGCGGGTGAGCTTGCTGAGGGCACCGGCGAGCGCGTGCTGGTAGACGCCGTGGAGGGTGGCGCCCTCGCTGCCGGGCACGAGGTCGGCGTTGCGGCGCGCGGCCTCGAGGAGGGTCGGGATGAGGGCTGGCTCCCCGACCTCGCCGAGGGCCTTGGCGCAGCGGATGCGCACGTCGATGTTCGGGTGGGCCAGGCCCGTCGCCAGGCACCACGCGGCGTGCATCGACCTCAGCTCGGCCACCCCCGAGAAGCACTCGGTGTTCCGCCTGCGGTAGTCGAGGCGGGGGTAGACCTTGTCGATGGGGATGGAATAGGGCACTGCGGCGAGGCGGCGGATCTCGCCGGCGACCTTCTCGCGGAAATCCACGTCGATGGCGTGGGGGTCGCCCTTGCCGCGGAACCACTGCGGGTCGGCCCGCCACGCCGTGGCGACGGCGTCGATCCACCCGTCGATGGTCTCGCGGCTCGGGAGCTTGCGCACAGTGCGCTGGCGGACGCGGCCGTCGGCCAGCAGCTCGATCTGCACGGCCTCGTCGCCCCGGACGAAGGGCATGGAGTAGACGAGCGGCTTCTCTCCCGTGGCCTTCGCGTCGTAGCCGTAGCTGCTGTGGGCCACGCGGAAGATCCACAGCTCGGTGCGCTCCTTGGCCTTGAGGAACCTGTAGAGGTCGGGCGGGAGCGCCCCGTGCTCGGCGCGGTGGGCGGAGAGGAGCTTCCACAGGGTCGCGAGGTCGCGGAGGCTGGCCTGGAGCCGCTTGTCGATCGTCGCGCCACGCGCAGGCACGGCCGTGACGCGCGCCCGAGCCTTGATCTCGCCCGTCCAGAAGCCCTTGACCTTGGGATTCGTGTTCTCCCGCCCGAAGTAGAGCAGCTCGAAGCGCGTGCCGCCGGCCGGCAGGGAGCCCGTGGCGGTGCCGTCCATCGTCCACGTCGTCTTGTGGATGGCGCCGGGCGCGATCGCGACGGTCTCCTCGGGCTTGGGGTGGATGTCGGTGGGCCAGGCGATGCTGTAGGCGTCGTTGCGGCCGGTGGCCGTCCGCCACGACGCGGCGATGCACTCACCCAGCTTGGCCTCCTTCAGGAGGCGGAGGGGCTGCTCACCGGCATTCTGGAACTCGAGGTGGAAGACGAGGGGCTCGCCGCACTCGACCCGCTCGGGCGCCCGCACCCGCATCCGCAGGCCGTTGACGGGCTTCGTCCACGGCGGCCCGTCCGCCCGGGGCTTGGGCGCAGCATCTCCGCCGTTGCCCTGGCCGTCGTGCCAGCGGATGGCCGCCGCCGCGATGGCCGGCCAGTCGTGCTGCTCGAGCCTGGGCGTCTCCTCCGCGACGTCCGTGCCGAGGCCGCCGAGGTTCGTGCCGTGCCACAGATTGAGCTGCTTGCAGATACGGTCGATGGCCCAGTCGGCTCGGCGGAAGTCCGTCACGCCCCGCAGGAAGCCGATGCACGCCGCAGTGGCGGCAGGCCGCTCCAGCCGCTGGCAGGTCAGGCGGAGCACGCTGCCGAAGAGGCTGGGGTCCATGCGCTGAAGCTCCGGCGTGAGGAGCCGGGGGAGCAGCGCAAGTGCCTGGGCTTCGAGCTCTTCCTCGCCAGGGGCGGCGCTGCTGGCGAGGATGCGGCGCAGGCGCAACTCCCGCTCGACGTCCGTCCGCGGCGTCAGCGCCTCGAGGTAGACGAGCCGTCCGATGGCCGGGAACCACACCCACGGACGCGCCTCGTCGGCGCGGGCGAGCCGCCACAGGCACTCGACGGTGGCCGGGGTCTCCGATTCCACCACACACTGCACCAAGCGGCGGCTGGTCAGCCAGTCGTCCTTGCGCAGCAGCAGATCGGTGATCGCGACCACGGACTCGGCCGCTAGGTGCTTGCGGTAGCGCTGGAGCGCCGCGGCGGCCTCGATGCGCGGATTCTGCCCTCCCTCGGCCACGAGGGTCAGAGCCGGCCCCACGAACTCCGCCCACCGGCCCTTCAGGCCGAGCGTCACGCCGGCGGCGCGCGCATTGTCGAAGGGGGAGTCGAGCCAGCCGCGAGCGGCCTCGCGGATGCTCTCCCGAGCAGCGGGCGGCAGGGCCGCGAAGTCCACGCTCCCGCGGTCGAGAGCCATCTTCACCCACTCGATGTCCACCCCGCGGGCGATGGCGACGAGGCGCAGGGCCTCCGCGGGCGTCGTGACCTGGTGCTGGCGGACGTCGGTGGGCGTCTTGCCCTCGAGGCCGAGCGCGGCGGCCTTGCGGTCGAGGTACTCGGGGTAGGCCCGCGGCGGGCGGCCGGCGAAGAGCAGCGGGAGGCCGCGGAACGTGGCCCGGTGGCACGGCTCGCCGACCGCGAGCGCCGCGACGCGGGCGAGAGGCAGACCAGGCACGGTCACCTCGAAGCGCGCGCCCCCCGGCCCCGAATGGCCCGAGCCCCGGTTGGCCAGGTGGCGCGCTCCGTCGATGTCGTAGGCCAGCAGAGAGACGTTCGAGTCCAGCGGCCGCGTCGTGGCGAGGTCGAACTGTGCGTGCCGCGCCGTGCCCCATCCGGCGTCCTCTCGCGGCGTCAGGGTACCGGGCGCTCCGCCGTCGGCCTCGACGGGCGCCCCCGCCACGAAGGGCCCGGTGAAGGCCAACTCGGCCGCGCGGCGGCGCCCGCGGTAGTACTTGAGGGCCACGTCGATGGCCCGCAGCGTGGCCCGCTGGTTGACGAGGCCGAACACCGCGTCGCGGTAGGTGCGGTCGAGGATGACCGACCAGACCAGCCGACGGCCCTCAGGCACGCGGACCACGTGGGAGCCGAACCCGCCGCCCAGGGGCCGATCCGTGCCGGCGACCCGCACCTCGTGGAACGGCTCGAAGAGCACGGGATCGTCCGAGTCGGGCACCGAAAAGAGGAACGTGCGGCGGAGCTGGTCGTCGCCCCACGGCTGGTCCACGGGGCTGAGCCACGTGCCGATCGGCTTGCCCTCGACGTCGAGGATGTCGTCGGAGCAGTCCGGTGAGATGCCCACGAGCCGGATGTCGAGGGGGCCGCCCTCGGCGCGGGTGCTCGCGGCCCGGTCGCGCTTCTGCCCGAGCGGGAGGGCCACCGCGAGCGCCAGTGAGGCGAGGACGGCGACGAGTGTGCCGGCCAGCGCCCAGCGGGTGAGCCGCCGGATCTGGTCGCGTCGATCGGAGAGAATGGCCTCCACGCGACGCAGGAAGGCGCTCTTCGACAGGATGAATCCCGCGGCCAATTCTGTGGACAGTGCGCGCGCGGGCAGCGCGACGGCGAGGCGCGCCAGCATCCTCGCGTAGCGCGTCGGCTCGCCGATGGCCGCGAGCGCCGCGTCGTCGGCCGCCTGCTCGGCCAGCGCCGCCACTTGCCGCGCTGCCACCCACACGAGCGGATGAAAGAACAGCAGCGCACGCAGCACCGAGACCGCCTCGAGCACCAGCGCGTCGTTCCGCCGCACGTGCGCGACCTCGTGGGCCGCCATCGCCCCAAGCTCGCCGTCCGACAGCCCCGCCGCGAAGCCCACCGGCAGCAGGACGTGCGGCCGAAGGAGCCCCAACGCGATCGGCGCCTCGACGCGGCCCGACTCCACGAGCGCCACCGTGCGCCTCAGCCCGACCGCGCGGGCCGCTTCGGCGAAGGCCCCGACCACGCGAGGCTCGCACACCCGCCGCCCGCGGCGAAGGCACCGGCGCAGCCGCAACCGCCCCAGCGCGACCAGGGACAGAAACGCGACGGCCCCCACCACATAGACGACGAGCCCGACCGCCCACGGGTATGACGGCGAGCGAGCCGGCGTCGGGGCGGCCGGCTCGGCTGTCGGCGCCGGGGCGGGCTCGGCCGCGGGCGCGGTCGGCGCGACGGGCATCGACGGCGCGGGCGCGACGGGCGCCGCGGCGCGAGGGCCCGGGCGGACGACGGGAGACGGCGACGTCGGCCGAGGCAGAGCGGGCGCTTCATAGCCCGGCATCACGGGCAGCTCGGCCCGCGGCGCGCCGGCGCGCGAGCCCAGCCAGCCCAGCGCCGGCAGCAGCGGCGCCGCGAAGAGCGCCGCCGCCCACAGCGCGTGGCGCGCGGCCACGCTCCGCCGGCGGAGCGCCCAGGCGAGCAGGGCCGTCGCCCCGAACAGCAGCGACGATTGCCACATGATCGACAGCAGGAACCCCATCGCTGCGAACCCCAGACGGTCGAGCACGGCCCACCACTCCGCAGAGATCATGGCTGGTCCTCCCGCTCGCGCTCGGCGATGAGCTTCTTGATCGCCTCGATGTCCCCGTCGCGCACGTCGCGGCCATCGAGCAAGCTCGCGACCATGAGCGCGGCCGAGCCGCCGAACGCCCGCCCCAGCAGGTCGGCCACGAGGCTGTGCCGCGCCTCCTGCTGGGGCACCGTGGCCCGGTAGAGGTGTGCCCTGCCCTCCCGGCGGCGGGTCACGTAGCCCTTGGTGATGAGGATGGCGAGCACCTTGCGCACCGAGCCGTCGGCCAGCTCGCGGCCACGCCGCCGGAGCGCCTCCTGCACGGCCTCGGTCGAGGCCTCGCCCTCGTCCCAGAGAACCTGCATGAACTCGAGCTCGACCTCGGTGAGGGTGCGGGTCTTCCGTCGGGGCATCCGTGTCTCCTCCGCGCGAGTCGAGAATTCTTTCTCGCAAATGTAGCGCGCCGAGGCGCGGGAATCAAGCGCAATTCGAGAATCTTTTCTCGGCCAGAGGCCGATATACGTCTAAGCGCTTGCTGCATAGACAGTTAGGCACTGCAAACCCCGGGCAGAGGCCGCGCGAGGGCCGGATGTCCGATCCGGCGCGCCCGTGGAGTCCGATTCAGCGCGCTCTTGACGCCGCTGCCGGCGGCCTCTACACTGGGCGCCAGCAAGGGTCGCCCCCCCCTCGCGGAGACCACGGCGGTGGCAAGACAGGCGGACAGGAACCTCGGGCGCTTCGCCCGCCGGGCCGTCGAGCTCGGCGCGAAGGAGAGGTCGTCACCGGCCGCGGCTGCGAGCAGAACTACTACGGCCTCGTCCTGGTCGAATAGAGCGTGTGTAAAGCGAAAGTAGAGCGTTTCTCGAAAAAAACTTACGCCGCCCTCCGTCTTCGCAACTGTCTTTCTATCACATACTTCCGCCGTTCGCCCGCGTCGTAGACGAGAAAGCTCCGGGTGGTTTCGCGATGACTATGGCCTATAGGGGTGGAGGAGAAGGGGCTCCTGCCGAGCCGCGAACAGGTGCAGGCTCTCCTGGTCGTAGGGCGGCTCGGCGGGAGCCTCGCCCTCCCACATGCCATCCGGGCGTCGCCCGACTCAGTCGAGCGGCACGATGTCGGTGCCCTTGGACTCGACGCCGACGATGCGGGTGCCGTCCACGAGGATCTGGTAGGCCAGGCCCGGCTTGCCCTCGATGTGGGCCTTGCCGTCCTTGATGGTGACGGGGAAGGGGGCGGCGACGCGGTGCTTGCCGTCGGCGGCGACGGCGAGGGAGTCGACCTGGCCGTCGAGGATGAGGCGCAGGCTGACGATGGCGCAGGGATTGATGTTCCAGGGGCGGCGGGTCTGGGACGGGATGTGGAGCGAGTCGGGCAGGCAGCCGACGAACTTGCCCTTGGGGTACTGCTGCTGCTCGGCGGAGATGAGGATGCCGCGGGCGAGCTTCGCCCAGTCGAGGGTCTTCTCGTGGGGGGCGAGGAGCGCGAGGGCGTAGGCGTAGACGCCACCACACCACTGGACGGGCAGGCCGATCCAGTTGGGCGCACGCCAGTTCGTCGCGCCGAGCACCGGCGGCGTGGCGTAGAGCATTATCGGCTTGCACGTCCACTGGTAGACGAAGGGGACGCCGCTGAGCGCCCAGCGCCGCGCCTCGGCGAGGAAGTCCTCCCGCCCCGTCAGCTCGTAGCCGCGGGTGTAGGCCCAGACGAGATAGGCCGAGGCGAGGACGTCGGGGATGTGGAGCGGGCATTCCCAGGTCTGGGCGCCACGGGGGGTGCGGAACCGCTTCATGTACTCGAGGGCCTTGAGGCCCGCGTCGAGCGCGGGCCTGTCGCCGGTGGTCCAGGCGAACTCGAGGAGGGTGGCGGCGGGCCGGGCGCAGAAGCCGCTGGCGGTGTCCTCGAAGTGGGTGCGGCCGTACTTGCCCTTGTAGCGCCACGAGCCGTCGGGCTTCTGGCCCCTGGCGGTGGCGCGGGCCTGGCCACGGCGCATCTCGAGCCATTCGGCGACGCGGCTCTGGATGAAGTAGATGGCGTCGTTGCGCACGTGGGAGCCGCCACCGACGAGCTTCTCGAGCCTTGGGGCATCGCCGGTGAGCCGCCAAATGGTCGAGGCGAACGGGGCGTAGGGGTGGCGCGGCCAGCGGGCCTCGGCGCAGTGGCCCCAGCCGCCCTCCCCCTTCACGGGGCCGTTGAGGCACTTGAGGCACAGCGCCCACTGCTGCTCGACCGTCCGCGGCGGCTTGGGCAGATCGGGCAGGCCGCCGCGATGCTCGACGGCCCACAGGATGACCTCCTCGAGTGGCTGGGACCCGCGGACGAGGATGGTCGCCTCAATCCGCTTGCCTCGGAGGCTCATCCTGTGGTCGGGCGTACCGTCGAAGAAGTTGGGCACCGCGTAGACCGGCTGGAGCGACATATCGTCCCACGCCATCGCCACGGCCGCCCTGTCGGTGATGGCGGCCATCAGCGGCATGGTGACCTTGAGCGGGTCGGGCGCGAAGCGCACGTGCTCGGGCGTCTCGATGTCGAGCCTTGACGACGACCGCTCGCCCTTGCCGAGGTGCTCGATGCCCGCGAAGAGGCCCTGCTCGAGGCCGCCGAGGGCCCGCAGCGCCGGCCCTTCGCACGGGGTCGGGCTCTCGATGGCAACGGATAGCTCGTCGCCCTTGAGCGCGAGCTCGACGCGGGCCTCGCCAAAGCGCAGCGTCACCCCGTCGCGGCCCGAGGCGCGGCTCGTCGCCTTGGCGGCGCCGGCACCGCGCAAGATGGGGGCGAGGATGGCGACGAGCCTGCCATCGCGCTCGATCCGCGCGCCGGAGCCGTCGGCCGCGACGCGCACCGCCAGCGCCTTCGAGCGCAGCGTCAGCCATCGCGCCTTGCCCTCCGGGCGGTGGATGAACACGGTGCGCTGGACGGGCGGGAGGCCCTTGGGCTCGACGAGAATGGTCTCCGCGACGAATGGAGCCGAGCCGCCTGGCCGGATCGCGATCTGGCGGGTGGCCCCGCCGGGCACCTCGTCCGACTTGCCTCGCACGGAGAAGGGGATGGCCCTGTCGGAGTGGTTCCTCAGCGTCGCCACGATCGCGGTGCCGGCGGCCTCGACCTTCGCGATCTCGAGCGGATGGCGGATCGCGCGCACGATGGTGATGGAATCGACCTCGACGAGGCCGGGCGCCGAGCCCGGGTCGAGGCGCAGCATCGTCACCGTGCCCGTGGCGTCGAGCGGCACGTCGTAGTCGTGCCACTGGCCGTCGTGGACGAGCTCGAAGCGTGCGCTCTTGCGCTCGTCGGTGCCCCGCGAGCGGGTGGTCGTCCAGAAGATCTGGCCGCCGCCGCCCGTCTTGCAGCGCATCCGCAGCCGCACGGCCACGGGCGCCGCGAGCTTGACCTGCGGGCCGTGCAGATAGGGGTCGCCGCCGGTGGACTCGATCCGCAGGACGCCGCCGCGCGCCGACACCTTGCAGTCATGGGTCGGCTCCCAGCCCTCGGTCCCCTTGTCAAAGGCCCACGCGTGCAGCTTATCCGCCCGCATGCGGGCGCGGGGGAAAGGGTTGATCGGGTCGTCGGCAGCCACAGCGACGACGGCCATCAGCGCGAAGCACCAGAGCGCGGGGGGCGTCAGGCTGGTCACGGCGGTCTCCTCAATCGATGTGGAACACCTCCCGCAGCTCCTCGGCCACGGGGCTGTTGTCCGGGTTGGACGGCATCAAGTCTCTCATGTGCGCCCACCACTTCTTGCAGACGGGCGTGTCGGCGATGGCGGCCCACTGGGCCTCGCTCTCGATCTCGGCGTAGGCGAAGAGCTGGCGGGTTCCGGGGAGCAGGAAGATCGAGTAGTTGTGCACCCCGTGCTGCTTGAGCGCGGCCTCGAGCTCCGGCCAGATCGGATTGTGCCGCCGCTCATACTCCGCCTCGCAGCCGGGGTGGACGGACATGGCGAACGCCTTGCGGATCATGGCTCTCTCCGGATGCGGGGATGGATGGATGGATGAATGGATGAGTGGATGGATGGAAGAAGAAGCCAAGCCTGTCCCGTGACCGCTCTTCGCCATTCATCCAACCATCCACCCATCCAATCACCCAATCTCTCTTCGCTTCGACGCCGCAAGCGGCTGAAGAGCGAAAGAGAAGCGGAACGTGGCTCCCGCCCGCCCCATGCTCGTTTCGCGGGATGTGGGCATCCCGCCCACAATGAGCCCCACGATCAGCGGCCCGGCGGCTTGTACCACAGCGACTGCCAATAGGCCCTGTCGGTCCCATACGGATCGACGGGGACACCCGGCGCCAGGTCCTTCGGCAGGATGCCGAAGCGCTGCATCTCGCGGATGTACTCCGGACAGGGCCGGTAGCCCGGCATGTCGAAGCGCTTGACCCGGTCCAGGTAGGCCGCCGCCTCCTGGATGGCGCGGAGCAGGGCCTGGTAGTCGGGGTCCGACGTGTCCTTGAAGACTGCCGCAGGTCCGCCCTGCTGCCTGTGCCCCTTGCCCCGCTTCGCCATGCCGAATCCGCCGGCGCCGGGCGCGAGGGGTGCGAGCAGGAGGAGCGACTTCTCGGGCCGGCTCAGGTTGTAGAGCAGGTGGCGATTGAAGCGGAAGGCGGGGTTGTAGCGCTGGCTGCGGCCGCTGGCCAGGGCGTTCATCGGCCCCTCGCCCCACGGCACCATCCCCTTGTTGTCCGACGGCGAGGCCGGCAGGGCCATCGGCCCCTTGTGGCATCCCGCGCAGCGGCGCTTCAGCACGTCCTGGGCCTGCCGCGTGCTCGGCCAGCGGCGGTCGGGGTGGGAGAGCCCGTGTCGGCTGTAGTCCCCCACCGAGCCGGTGCCGAGAGCTGCATAGGTGCCGGCGTAGACGGCCCCGGTGTCGAGCCACAGGCGCAGGAGCCCGAGCTCGCGGGCCGTCGCGCCCTGGCGGGCGAACCGCCGGGGCAGCGGGCTGGCGCCCGAGCCGAGCGCGCGGGGCGGGTAGTTGCTCTTACGCAGGTTCCGGCCGTCGCAGAGCTCGCCCGAGATGGTGAGCGCGTAGTAGCTGTGGGAGAACATCGGGCCGCGGTCACCAGCCAGGATGAGGCCGCCGGACATAGGCCCGCCTCTGGCCGTCTTCTCATAGTCGTGGCAGGCGACGCAGCGGCGGTCGAGGATCGGCTGGATGTCGCGGGGGAAGTCGATGACGTCCGGCACGTCGGGGGTCGGCTCGATGGCACTCGGCTTGCGGCGCAGGGCGGCCAGCTCGGTGTTCGTGCCGGGCGCGGTCACGCGGCGCTCGTGGCAGCCCACGCAGCTCACCCTCTCGCCCGGCTGGACGCTCATGAAGCTCTGCATCCGCTTCACCGCGAGGCCCCGCTCGTCGAGCGCCACGAAGAAGAAGGCCCGCAGGGCCGGCAGCTCAAAGTACGCCGAGCCGTCGGGCTCGACGGGCACCGTCCCCACGATCCGCTCGAGCAGGAACGTGCCGCCGTAGCTCAGCGGCTCCATCCCGCTGAACATGTTGCACGCCTTGGGCAACACCTCGAGGACAAGCAGCTTCTCGATCTCGCCCCGCTTCACCCCTGCCATGTTGCGGCCCACGTAGACGTCCTCGAGGAACACGCGGCCCGTCCCCTCCGAGGGTCTCGCGTGCGACGGTGCCGCCCGCTCGTGGGGGCGCGAGCGCACGGGACGCGGCTCGTGGACCTTCATGCGCCCCTTCCGCCACGACTGCGGCAGGTCGAAGAGCCGCACGGTGCGGCCATTGCCATCGAGCAGCAAGATATCGGTCTCGCCCGCGACCAGAAAGCAATCCTCTGAGATCGGGTATGGGTCGCGGTAGTGGCGCCCTCTGCTGATCGAGCGGGCCATGGGCAGAGCGTCCGGCCCCCAGCGGGGGTCGACGATGGTGATGACCCCTGCGTGCTCGTTGCGGCCGTGGCCGGGTGAGAAGGACGCGACGACCTTGTGCGTCCCAGGGATCGGCTTGGCGTCGATCATCACCGTGTTGGGATGCTGGTTGCCGAAGTAGACCATCTGCCCCGTGCCGTCGGGGTTCATCGTCCACAGGTGGTGGTAGCCCACCTGGCTGCGGTCCACGTACTCCCACCGCTGGTAGAGGATGCGGCCGTCGGGCAGGGGCCAGGGGGTATTCTCGTGCTCGACGTTGGCCGAGAGCCGGCGGATGTTCCTCCCGTCGCTGTCGCAGCGATAGAGCACCGCCACCTGGGTGACGTAGCAGGGCACCCACTGCCTGCAACGGCTCGAACAGAAGACGATGCCGCCGCCGACTTCGCCCGCCGCAGCGGGGCTTCGTCGCCCTCGCGAAGGCGGGTCGGGCAGATAGGTCGGCTCGATGTCGTCCCACGGCCCGTCGGTGAGCTGTCGCAGGCCCGAGCCATCGACCCCGATCTCATAGAGATGGTAGTAGGGCTGGCCGCCCTTGCGGTAGGAGAAGACCAGCTTCTTCCCGCCGTAGTGCACCTGGGGGTCGCGCACGCCGCCCGTGGGGTCGTCGATGAGGGTGGCCACCTCGCCCGTCCGCAGGCTCAGGCGGCAGAGGCGCCCGCCCTCGTGATAGTACTTGCGGCGGTCGGGGTCGAAGACGTTGTAGCCGAAGTTCGCGTACCAGTGGCCGTCGGCATCGACCTGTCGGACGGCGAAGACGATGTCCTCAACGCCGAGCTTCTCGATCTGCTCGGCCAGCTTCGACCGCTCGGCCTCCTCGGCCTTGCGGCGCTCGATGTGCCAGGCGCGAAGGCTATCGGGCGTGAGCTTGGCCAGGAGCTTCGAGCGCTCGGCGACGTGGCCGCGGATCTCCTCGGCGGACAGCACGCGGCGATAGACCGCGGCGTCCGCCAGCAGGCCAAGGAAGTCGCGACCGTCGTCATGCCGCAGGTTCATGGCAAACTGGTAGCGGCCCGAGAGCTTCGTGGCGATGGCGGGCTGGCACTCCCCCACCAGCCTGCCGTCGTAGTAGAGCCGCGCCGCCTTCCCATCGAATGTC
>CAZDNN010000054.1:2432-19233 GCA_964506385.1 uncultured Planctomycetota bacterium | reverse complement strand
TTGCCGGCCCCATGCCTGCCCCGTCCGCGACGGAGTTTTGAGATAGTTTCTTAGCGGATTGGGCTGGCCATCGAGGCTGACAGGGCCGTCTTCGTGCGTTTCCTCCATCGAAGGGACCTGTACAGGTACTTCCCCTGATGCGAGGCGACGGCGCAAGGCGTGGGACGGAGAGTGGCGAGGCGCTGCGCGGTGTGGGCCGCGCCGCCGGTCAGGCCAGGTAGGCGGCCTCGACTTTGCGGACGGCGGTGACGGTGTCGGCGATCTCGCGGTGGGTCCAGCCCTCGTGGACGGCGAGGTTGAACTGGCGGCCGGTGGCGGCGAGGGCGTTGGGGCAGGGGAAGGCGCGGTCGGGATCCCCCTTGTAGAGCGGCGAGGTCCATGGCAGGCCGCTGGTGCCGAAGACGGCGCGGCGGCGATACCAGTCCATCGTGTGGGGCAGATGGCGGTAGCTGGGGTTGAGGGGGATGCCCTCGGCGGCGAGGGCGGCGCAGAAGGCGGCCTTGTCGCACGTGAGCTTCTCGACCGCGACCTCCAGGCGCCAGAACCACCAGGACGGCTCGGCGCCCGGGATCTGCGGCGGGACGATGATGGACTCGAGGTCAGCGAAGGCGTCGGTGAGCTTCGCGACGGCCTCGCGTCGTCGGGCGACGATGGCGGGCAGCTTGGGGAGCTGGCAGAGGCCAATCGTGCAGCCGAGCTCGTCGAGGTTGAAGTTCAGGGAGGCCATGCAGTTGGTCGAGCCCTCGGGCAGGCCGAAGGGTTTCCCTCTATCAGCGGCGTGGCGGACGCGGGTATAGAGCTCCTCGCTCCTGGTGAAGACGAGGCCGCCCTGGCCGCCGGTGCAGTGGTGCTTGCCGAACATGGTGGAGAAGACGGCGAGGTCGCCGAAGGAGCCGAGCGGCTGGCCGCCGAGCCTCGCGAGGTGGGCCTGGGCGCAGTCCTCGACCACGGGGATGCCGCGCTCGCGGGCGAGGGCCATGACGGCGGGCATGTCCACGGGCTCGCCGCCGATGTGGGCGACGACGATGGCGCTGGTGAGCGGGGAGAGCATCTCGGCGATCTGCTCGGGGCCGGTGTTGTAGCGGCCCGGCTCGGCGTCGGGGACGACGGGAATGCAGCCGAGCAGCGGGACGGGCATCATCCCGCCTGGGTCGGTGATGGGGCCGACGATGACCTCGGTGAAGGGCTCGATGTCGAGCGCGCGGAGGGCGCAGTAGAGCGCGGTCGTTCCCGAGTTGACGGCGTCGGCGAACCCGCCGCCGAGGCTCTCGGCGAAGGCCGCGCAGTAGGCCTGCTCGGCCGGCCCGTTGTAGCCTGGGGCGCTGCCCGATGCGATGGCCTGGTCGAAGAGGGCGACGACGGCGTCGCGCTCCTCGGCGCCGATGAGGGACCTACTCGGCCACGGCTCGGTGCGCGTCTTCGGCCCGCCGTGGATGGCGAGCTTCGCGTTGCGTGACATCGCGTCACCTCCTGTCGCGACGAAGTGTACGCCTCGGTGCGAAGTCGGTCAACTGCCGAAGTGACGGCGGGTGCGGTCTCCGGTCTGACTTTGCTGCTTGCAGGGTAGACCGTCTCCTCTGGTTCCGCTGCCGACAGCCTGCCTGGGGACCCCGCGGCCCCTCCCCCAAGCTGGCTGGGCGGGGGCCGCCCGCCTGCCGCCCCCCAGGCAGGCTGTCTCACTCTCCCCCGCCGGGGGTTGGGGGGGAACCTGCACGGACTGACTGAGCCGCAGCGGTTCCGCAAGGCGAAGGCGGCGCTTCGCCGCTTGCCGGCCGCACCACTTGTGCTCGATGGGGAGGCGACCTCCGCAGAACGCCGGCCGAAGGCTTCGGCGGCGGCCCGGACGGCTGGATGGCAGGGGACAAGCTGCCTGCGTCACCAGCGATAGGACTGGCAAGGGCAAGAGAGGGAGCGGCCTCGGGCGTAGCCCGCCGCGGAAGGGCGAGGCGCCCACGAGTAGAGGGAGTCGGGTCATTCTCTCTTCTGTAGCGTGTCCTTGCCGCCGGTGAGCCAGGAGAGGGTGCAGCGGGCGAAGGTGATCTTCGAGTAGCCGTCGCGCTCGAAGAGGCAGCCGATGGTCCCGTCGGGCAGGACGACGAGACAGGAGTAGGCGGCACTGGGGGCGTAGAGGAGCTTGGCGACGGGCCAGGTCTTGCCCTCGTCGTAGCTCAGGCGGATGGTCATCTTGTCGCGGCCAGTACTGGCGGGGTTGGAGAAGAGGATGCGGCTCCTCGCGTAGCTGGGCGGGGCGGTGTAGCGGAGGATGCTGGCCTGGCAGACGGGCTCGATGAGGGCATTGTCGAGGGCGACCTCGCCCCAGGTCGCGCCGCCGTCCTTGCTGAGGGCGATGGCGCGGCGATGCTTTCCGTGGTAGCTCCGCATATTCATCAGGACGGTGCCGTCGGTCAGCTCGACGGCCTGGCATTCGTTGGTCTTCTCGCCGATGCCGGGGCTGTGGTGCCAGGTCTTGCCGTGGTCGTCGCTCCAGATGGCGTGCGAGCGATAGGGGTGCTTGCCGTAGTCGTGGTCGGAGTGGTCGCAGGGGATGAGGAGGCGTCCCTTGTGGGGGCCGCGTTCGAGCTGGATGCCGACGCCGGGGCCGGTGGCGTACCAGCGCCAGTGCTTCTCGCGGGTGGTCTCGCTGATGTTGACGGGCTCGGTCCAGGTGTGGCCGTCGTCGGTGCTGTGCATGAGCCAGACGGTGCGTGGCTCCTTGGTGCCGCCCTTCATGATCTTGCCTTCCGGCTCGTCGCCGCGGTTGCGGGTGAGCGGCATCCAGAGGGTGCCCGTGGCCTTGTCCACGACGGGACAGGGGTTGCCGATGACGTGGGGGCCGTGGTCGGCGATGACCTTCATTGGCGACCAGGTCTTCCCGCCGTCGCTGCTCCGCTTCATGACGATGTCGATGTCGCCTGTGTCGCCGCGGCCGCCCTTGCGGCCTTCGCAGAAGGCGAGCAGGTCGCCCTTGGGGCTGACGATGACGGACGGGATGCGGTAGGTGTGGTAGCCGTCCTGGCCGCTGACGAACACGTCGCTGAGTGTGGGCTGCATCCTGGCTCTCTCATCGATCTCGGGGAGGGTGAAGCGGACGCTCACGATGGAGTTCTTCTCTCCCTTCCTCAGCACGGCGTAGGTGGTGGCGACGAAGGTGCCGCCGGGCAGGAGCTCGAGCCCTGGGTAGCCGAGGTCGCCCTTGCGGGGGCTGTTGAGCAGGCGGACGCGGTACTGGCCTTCGCGGCCCTTGGCGAGGTCATCCCAGGTGCCGACCCAGGCGACGAAGTCGCCGCGGGTGGGGCTGCCCTGGCAGGTGTCGCGGAAGACCATGACGAGTCGGCCATCGGGGCCGTAGCGGGGCATGTGGCGGTCGCCGGTCTGCGCGGCGGGCACTTCGCGCATCTTCGTCCAGGTCTCGCCCTCGTCGTTGCTGAACATGATGAGGGAGTTGTAGCGGCGGCGGTTCTCGCGGCAGACGCAGGCGAGCTGCCTGCCATCAGGCGATCGGATGAGCGCCGGCTCGCAGGGGTCGGCGCCGCGGAACTCGCCGACCTTGCGCTCGGGGCTCCAGGTCAGGCCGCCGTCGGCCGACGTGCTCTGCCAGATGGTCAGCGGCGAGCGGTCGCGGTCATTGGGGCCGCGGTGGTAGTGCGCGATGTAGCGCTTGCCGCCCTCGATGGGGATTATCGTGATGGGCACGACGATGCAGTGGAGGCCGTTCTTCGTCATGGGCGTCCACGTCTTGCCCTCGTCCTCCGAGATGCTCTGGTACATGTCGCCGTTGCCGGCGAAGACGAAGAGCCGCGCGGTGCCCTTGGGGTCGATGAGGCGGTGGATAGTGGGGCAGTTGCGGACGGAGCGCCAGTTGTCAGGCACAGGCAGCAGGCCGCTCCAGGTAAGGCCGCCGTCCGTGCTTTTCTTCATCGGGCCGCAGTGTCCGCCGTGGCCGATGGTCCAGACGGCGAAGATCGTCCTGTGGTCGGGCATCAGGAGGGTGTGAACGTGGCCCTGATAGATGTCCTTCGTGCCGCGGGCCACGACGACCTGGCGGTTCTTGTCGGCGGAGAGGTCGATGGTCGGGATCGTGTAGGTGGTGGGCTGTGTGCGCTCGGGCGGCGGCTCCTCGAGAGTGCCCGTTGCTGAGAAGGCGTGGAGCCGCATGGTGCTGCGCCAGGGGCGGAAGCCGAAGAGCCCAACGGGGCCCTTCGTGAACTGGCTCTTCCACACCTCCTTGCCGTTGATGACGAAGCGGATGTCGGCGCCCTTGCGGACGACCTCGAAGTCGAAGGGCTTCCCGTCCTGGAGGAACTCACCGGGGTCCCCGATGAACTGGGTCTGGCGGGAGAGGCGGCGCCCCTGGACGAAGAGCTTGCCGTTGCCGCCTTCGAAGCCGAAGTGGTCGCGGTTCTCGAAGGTGAACGAGGCGGCGCTCCTGGCGAGCTTGAGGATGGTCAGGCGGGCCTTGACGTGGAAATCGCCGCTGCCGAGCACCCTGTCCGCATAGAGGTAGTTGTTGTAGCCGCCGCACTCGATGTAGCCCTCGCCGCGCTTCCAGTCGGCGCCGACGATGCGGACGTGCTTGGGGACGCCGTGGTCGATGAAGACGGTCTCGGCGCCCGTTGCCGAGCAGGCCGCGACCAGCAACACGATGACGAGAACATGACGGCCCATCGGTGACGCTCCCTCTCCTGCCGGGCTACCTGGCTGGTCGGACCCCGTAGACCTTGGGCGAGCGGACGCCTGGGCGGACCTCGCCGCTGGGGATGACGTGCATTCCCTGCCAGTAGACCAGGGGGGTAGTGGCGTGCGAGACAGGCGCCTTGCCGAGTTCCGTCCAGCGGTCGCCCTCGGTGTCGTAGGCCAGAATGGTCCTCGGGAAGCCGGGATGCTGGTCCTTGAGCTCCTGGACCCTGTCAGCATACTGGCCGTCGTCGCCGCCGAAGACGAGAACCGTGTCCCCTGCGAAGGGCATGGCCGGCGAGGGCGCGGCGACGGCGGCGCGCGGCATCTCCGCCAGCCGGATCCAGCCCGTGACGCGATCGTAGCGCCAGGCGTCCGTCAGGTAGCGGCGGTGCACGTTGCCCTCCCTGTCTGCCACCAGCTCGGCGCCGCTGAAGAGGTAGAAGCTGTTGCCCAGCCCCGCCGCGACAGGCAGCAGGCGTGCAGGCCCGGGGCACGGCTTGAGCGTCTCCCACGCAGGCTCGGCCGCCGACAGATCGAGCGCCCAGAAGCTCTTCAGTGCGGCCGACGGCTTCACGACGTCCTGCCCCCCCGCTACGTAGATGGTCTGGCCGACGAGCGCGGCGCTGGCCATGGCGCACGGCTTCGGCAGCGGCGGCAGCGGGGCCGTTTCGATCTTGCCGTTGACCCACGTCAGCCGCATGCATTCGGCGTAGCAGCGCTCGGCGTCGCAGCCGCCGAGCAGGTGGAAGCCGTCCCGCGTCGAAATGGAGGCGCCGTACGCCAGCGGGCGCGGCAGCGTGAGGCCCGCGAGCCAGGCGGGCTCGTTGGGCTCGAGGACGAAGACGGTGTCCACCCACACCTTCTCGCCGCCCTCGAAGAGCGAGGTGGGGAAGTGGGCGCCGCCGGCCACGATCAGCGCGCCGTGGCTCGTCCCCGCGAAGGGGCCGCCGAAGCCCAGGGGGTTCGGCAACTCGGGGAGCTCGGTCCAGACGAGCGGCGCGGCCGTCGGCTGGGGGGGCTCCTGCCGGGCTGGGCGCTTCTCCTGCTTCTCCGTGCAACCTGCGGAGCTGAGAACGGCGAGGGCAGCGATGCAGAGAAGGCGTCGCATGGGCGGCTCCTACGGGGAGGTCAGCCGTCGAGCGCGGCGAGCGCCCGATGCAGGAAGTCGGCGGAGCGCCGCAGGCGATCGGCGCCGGGCACCTTCGGCGTGAAGTCCTCGATGATGAGCGGCGGCTCGAGCCCCGACGCGGCCAGGGCTTTGAGCCATGTGGGGGCGTGGAGATCGCCCTCGGCGAGCGAGCACATCTGGTGCCCCGGCACCTTGCAGCCGAGGGCATCGACGCCACCGATGACGCGGCGGCCGCCGCCGATGTGCACGCAGTCGATGTAGTCACGGAGCACGGAGACGGCGAGGACAGGGTTGACCTCGCCCTCGCGCGAGAAGTTGGCCATGTCGAAGATCGTGCCGATCCGCTCGGGGGGGAAGGGCTTGCACAGGTTGAGCGCGAGGCCGGGCGAGGTGGCGAGGCAGCGGCAGTGGGTCTCGATGAGCACCTTGATCCCGAGCGGGGCGGCCAGCCGCTCGATGATCTCGCCGTAGCGGGCGACCACGCGGTCGAGCAGCTCGGGGTAGTCGAAGGGCTCGTCCGGGTAGGACGGGGGAGCGACGCGGACGGCCTTCGCCTCGGCGGCGGCGGCGCCATCGAAATGGAGCTTGAGGTCATCGTCGGGCGAGTCGGCGTTGCACGAAGGGACCGTGCCCCACGGCTCGAGACCCGCGTCGCGCAGCCGCCGGGTCATCTCGGCACCCTCAGCGAGGAGGCGGTCGGGGGTGAGGTCGAACTTGTGGTTGCCCCAGTTGCCCCACGGCGCGTCCCGCTGGCTCTCTGGGATCACCCGCGGGCGATACTGGTAGTAGCGGACGCCCAGCTCCGCGCAGAGCGCCACCTGCTCGTCGAAGTCCAGCTCCGGCAGCATCACGGCCGTCACACCCAGCTCCATCGGCTCGGCTCCTTCCAGGGGCCTGTGTCTGCGGGGAGTCTAGCACGTGTCGGCGGATGCGGCAAGCGGCGGGTGGCGCCACGGTTTCGGATCTTGTCCCGCGGTCTTGACGCGGGCGCGGCGAGTGGCTAGGATTGCACCCAGTGATCGCAGGGCGACCCAGAGCACCGGGACGGAAGGAGCGGACGATGGCGGATATCAAGCTGGGACTGAACACGGAGGCGTTCCGGCACGCGGACAAGCCACTCGAGTACGCGCTCGCGGCCATCCGCAAGCAGGGCTACCGCTACTGCGAGCTCAACATGCTCAACGGACGCGACCTGCTGTGCGAGGCGGGCTACTACTCGGCGGTCAGCATGGAGCGCGACCCCCTCGAGGTGCGCGATATCGTGCGTGGATTCGGGCTCAAGGTCAGCGGCGTGAGCGCCCACGCGCCCATGGCACAGCCTGAGATCTCCATCCCCTTCCTCACCCGCGCCATCGAGTACGCTGACGCGCTCGGCGCCGTCTGCGTGAACACCGATGAGGGCGTCGTGCCCGACTGGATGACCGACCGCCAGGCCTTCCAGATCATCCACTACACACTCCGCCGCGTTCTGCCCGTCGCCGAACGGCACGGCGTCCACATCGCGCTCGAGCCCCACCAGAAGTTCACCGTCAAGCTCAAGACCTACCAGAAGATCCTCGGCCTCGTCGACTCGCCGTACCTGAGCGCCAACCCCGACACGGGCAACGTGTTCATGTCGGGCGGCGACCCGTACGAGTTCGTCGAGGCGGTGGCCAAGCGCGTGGTGCACGTGCACGCGAAGGACATCGGCGGGGTGGTGATGGACGAGCGGGGGAAGGTCACGGGCGTGCCGTCAGGTGTGGCGTGCGGCGCCGGGGTGATCGACTGGGCGCGGGTCATCAAGATCCTGAAGAAGGCCAGGTTCAAGGGCGTCCTCTCGGTCGAGTGTGGCACCGAGGAGGAGGGCGCCGCGAGCCTCAAGTACCTGCGGAAGGTCCTCCGCGAGGCATAGTCCGCGCGCGCTGGGAGGGCGAGGCTCCTGCCGAGCCACCGTCCGCCCTGGTTTGCGGCTCGGCGGGAGCCTCGCCCTCCCACGACCGGCCTTCGGAGAGGATGGTGCGGCGATGAGCGGGATGAGCCGACGGGAGTTCGTCTCTGCCGCCGCCGTGGCTGCCCTGGCGGGCCGCGGCGCGCTGGGGGAGGAGAAGGAGGAGGCCATGGGGACGCTGCGCGCGGGCGCCTGCGCGGTCGATATCTCTCCGACGAAGCTCCCGGTCATCGTCAGCGGCTCGTTCCTGACCCGCACATCGAACAAGGTGCGCGACCCGCTCCACGCCCGCTGCCTCGTGCTCGACGACGGGACAGAGCGGGTGGCGATCTGCGTCGTGGACACGCTGTTCGTGCCGCGCGACATCGCCGATGCGGTCAAGGCGCAGGCGGCCAGGACGACGGGCATCCGACCCGACCACATGCTCATCTCGGCCACCCACTCGCACTCGTGTCCGTCGGTGGCCGGCTGCCTGGGCACGGGCGCCGACGAGAACTACAGGAAGTTCCTTCCGCCCCTGCTCGTCAAGGCCATCGAGGGGGCGGTGAAGGGCCTCGCGCCGGCCAAGGTGGGCTGGGCGACCATCGACGCGCCGGAGCACACCCACTGCCGACGCTGGATCTTCCGCCCCGACAGGATGCGCACCGACCCCTTCGGCCAGCGCAACGTCCGCGCCCACATGCACCCCGGCTACCAGAACCCCGACTGCATCGGCCCCTCGGGGCCGCCGGACCCCCAGCTCTCGCTGCTGGCCGTTCAGACCACCGATGGACGCCCCGTCGCCGTGCTGGCGAACTACTCGATGCACTACTACGGCGCGGGCGCCGTCTCGGCCGACTACTACGGCGTCTTCTGCCGCCGCCTCGTCGAGCTGATTGGCGGCGACGGCTCGTGCGTCGCCATCATGTCCCACGGCACCAGCGGCGACCTCCATTGGATGGACTACGGGAAGCCCAAGAACCCGCCCGGCCTCGGCCCCTACGCCGACGCCATCGCCCGCAAGGCATTTGAGGCCTGGAAGACCATCGAGTACCGTGGCCGCGTGCCGGTCCGAATGGCCGAGACGACGCTTACCCTCGGCCGCCGCCTGCCCGATGAGAAGCGGCTGGCTTGGGCGCGGGACCTGCTCGCCAGGATGGGCGACCGACCGCCGAAATCGCTCCCAGAGGTCTACGCCCGCGAGGCCATCTACATCCACGAGGAGCCCGAGCGGGAGCTGATCCTACAGGCCCTCCGCGTCGGCGACATGGGCATCACCGCAATCCCCTGCGAGGTCTACGGCCTCACAGGCCTCAAGCTCAAGGCACTCAGCCCCCTGTCGCCCACGATGAACATCGAGCTGGCCAACGGCTGCGAGGGCTACATCCCGCCGCCCGCGCTCCATCCGCTCGGCGGCTACAACACCTGGCCCGCCCGCACCGCCGGCCTCGAGGTCCAGGCCGAGCGGAAGATCACCGACGCCGTCCTCGCCCTGCTCGAGAAGGTCAGTGGCAAGCCGCGGCGCAAGCATGCGGTCGCGGCCGGCCCGTATGCCAAGGCCGTCCTCGCCTCGAAGCCGCTCGCCTACTGGCGGATGCACGAGTTTGAAGGCCCTCGCTCGCTCGACTCCAGCGCGAACGGCCATCACGGGACCTACGAGGACTTCGTGGTCTTCTACCTCGAAGGCCCGCCGTCGGCGGCCTTCGCGGGCGACCCCTTCCTGAGCCGCGCCGCCCACTTCGCCGGCGGCCGCCAGCGGGCGACCCTCAAGGAACTGGGCGGCACGTACAGCGTCGAGCTATGGTTGTGGAACGGTCTGCCGGCCGATGCGCGGCTGGTCACCGGGTACTTCTTCTCGCGTGGGCCCGACGGCGATGAGGACTGCCCGGGAGACCATCTCGGCATCGGCGGCACCCACGCCGCCCAGGGCAGGCTGCTCTTCTACAACGGCAACGCCCGCAAGGAGGCTCTCACCGGCTCGACGACCATCGGCCTGCGCACCTGGAACCACGTGGCCCTCGTCCGCGACGGCAAGCGCGTGACGGTCCACCTGAATGGGAGCCGCACGCCCGAGATCGCCAGCGAGGCCGCGATCAGCCTGCCGTCCGGCTGTAAGGACATCTTCGTCGGCGGTCGCAGCGATAGCTTCGCGAACTGGGAGGGCAGGCTCTGCGAGGTCGCCGTCTACGACCGCGCCCTGACGGCGGATGAGATCGCCCGACACTACGAGGCCGCAGCCATGAAGGGGAAGGCATCGTGAGCCGGCTCGCGCTTGCGGCGCTGCTCGTCCTGCCTGTTCTGCTCTGTGCTGGGCCGGCGCTCGGCGGGGCGGGGGGGCCGAAGCGCTTCCGCGCGGGCGCCGCGGCAGGCAACATCACGCCGCCCCTCGGCGCCTCCCTCGACGGCATCATTCTGCGGCAAGGCCCCATCGAGGGCATCCACGACGACCTCTTCGCCCGCGCCCTCGCCCTCGACGACGGCACCACCCAACTCGCCATCTGCGTCTGCGACCTCTGCATGATCCCGCGCCCCCTCCTCGACGCGGCAAAGGCCATCGCCAGCAAGCGCACGGGCATGCCGGCCAGCCACATGCTCGTCTCAGCCACCCACACCCACTCGGCGCCCCGCATCGGATGCGGACGCGGCGAGCTCGACAAGCAGTACTACCCCTTCCTCACCCGCCGCATCGCCGACGCCATCGCCCGCGCCGTCCACAACCTCGCCGACGCCGAGGCCGCCTGGGGAGTCGTCCCCATCCCCGAGTTCCCCAAGAACCGCCGCACCCTCATCGACCCCGCGAAGGCGCCCATCAACCCATTCGACCAGAAGACCGATAGGGCCTGGATGTACGGCAGCCGCAGGGGCCTCGGCACCGAGGCCGCCGGCCCAACCGACCCAGGGCTCAGCGTCCTGTCCGTGCAGACCACGGGCGGCGACCCCATCGCGCTGCTCGGCAACTACAGCATCCACTACGTCACCACCATGGGCCGCCAGGTCAGCGCCGACTACTTCGGCTGGTTCTGTCGCCAGGTCGAAGCCAAGATGGGCGAGCCGACCCGGGTCCCGCCCTTCGTTGCCATCATGTCGAACGGCACGTTCGGCGACACCGGCGGGGTGGGCGGCGGCTATGCGAAGGTGAAGTACGTCGGCTCCAGGATCGCCGACGCGGCGGTGCAACTCCACAAGACCTTCCGCCACCGCAAGGACATCACGCTGGCCGTCAAGGAGATGGAGCTCGAGCTGGGCGTGCGCCGTCCGGACGCCGAACGCCTCGCCTGGGCGAAGGGGGTGCTGGCCGAGAAGGGGAAGCCGGGGAAGAAGCGCCACGGCTGGCGCCGCATCTACGCGCAGCAGACCGTCGAGTTGAGCGAGTGGCCGCCGACCGTCAAGATCAAGCTCCAGGCCCTGCGCATCGGCGACCTCGGGATCGCAGCGATCCCCTGCGAGCCCTTCGCCGAGACGGGCCTGGCCATCAAGAAGGACAGCCCGCTCAAGCCGACGTTCACCATCGGCCTGGCCAACGGCTACCACGGCTACCTGCCGACTCCGCGCGACCACGAGCTCGGCGGCTACGAGACCTGGACCGGCCTCGGCAGCCACCTCGAGGTCCAGGCCGAGCCCAAGATCCGCGCCGCCGTCCTCGACCTGCTCCGCCAGGTCGCCGATCAGTGACCGGCTGGGAGGGCGAGGCTCCTGCCGAGCCGCGCGCCGACTGTAAGGAGACCCTCGATGCCTGCTGCTGACGGGCGACGTGGTCTGACCCGACGCCGCTTCCTGAGCCGTGCCGCAGCCGCTGCGGCCGCCCCCCTCTTCCTCCCCGCCACCGCCCGTGGCGCCAGCGAGCGCATCGCGCTGGGCGCGGTCGGCGTCGGCGGGCGCGGCACGGCCGTGATGCGTGGCTTCCTCGGCCACCGCGACGTCCGCGTCGTCGCCGTCTGCGACGTCCAGCGGCGCAATCGCGAGCGGGCGAAGAAGCTCGTTGATGTGCATTACGGAGGGAGGGCGGGCCGGGGCTGCGACGCGGTCAACGACTTCCGCGAGATCATCGCCCGCGACGACATTGACGCCGTGCTCCTCGCGCCCCAGGACCACTGGCACGGGACGATGGCCGTCCGCGCCGCCGAGGCAGGCAAGGATATCTATTGCGAGAAGCCGCTCGGCGTCGCCGTCCGAGACTCCCAGGCTATCGTCAAGGCCGTGCGGCGCTTCGGCGTCATCTTCCAGACGGGCACGCAGCAGCGCTCGGACCGCAAGTTCCGCCACGCCTGCGAGCTGGCCCGCAACGGCTACCTCGGCACGCTCCACACCGTCAAGGTCGCGGCGCCCGGCCCGAGCTACCAGCGCCGCTACAAAGGGCCCCTCGACCCCGAGCCGGTGCCCGACGGCCTCGACTGGGAGATGTGGCTCGGCCCGGCGCCCTGGAAGCCCTACAATCGCGGGCACATGGACTGGCCGGGCTGGTACCTCATCTGGGACTACTGCGCCGGCTTCATCGTCAACTGGGGGGTCCATCACCTCGACATCGCCCACTGGGGCTGCCCGCGGCTCGCCGAGCAGCCCTTCGAGCTGGCGTGCAAGGCTGACTACCGCAACGACGGCTTCTGCGACAACGTCAGCGGCTGGCAAGCCGAATTCGCCTACCCCGGCGGCCTGCGGATGCTCTACAGCGACACGGGGCACCCCTACGAGCAGGGCTGCCGCTTCGAGGGCGACGAGGGCTGGGTGCACGTCAACCGCCGCGGCATCAAGGCCGAGCCCGCGTCGCTGCTCGATGTGAAGCTCCGCCCCAGCGACGCCCACCTCCACGCGAGCGGCCATCACCAGGCCGACCTCGTCGAGTGCATCAAGACCCGTCGCGACCCCGTCGCGCCGGTCGAGGCGGGGCACCGGGCCTCGTACTTCGGGATGATCGCCGACATCGCGGCGCGCGTCCAGCGCAAGGTCCGCTGGGACCCCGCGGCCGAGCGCTTCGCCGACGACCCCGAGGCGACCCGTCTCCTCGCGCGCCCCATGCGCGCGCCCTGGACCCTCTGACGGAGGGGAGGGCGAGGCTCCCGCCGAGCCGCTGTTTCCCATTGGAGATCGCTCCCATGCGATGTTTCCGCCTGAGCCTTCCCATTATCTCCCTCCTTGTCTTCGTCCACGCCACGCCCGCTGCATCGGGAGAGGCCGCCGGCCTCGATGCAGCCTTCGCCGGCCTCGCCGCCTACGACCACGGCAAGCCCCGCGACCCGCTCTTCGCCATCGAGTCCGCGATCGCCCAGTCCTCGAATGATCCAGCGCAGCGGCAGCGGCTCGTCACCCGGCTCATCGCGGCGCTCGGCGACGCCAGGATGTCGAAGGCCGCCAGGCAGTTCCTCTGCCGCCAGCTCGAGCGCATCGGCAGCGAGGCCCACGTGCCACTGCTCGCGAGGCTGCTCGACGACGCCGAGGCGATGGAGTTTGCCCGTCGCGCCCTCGAGCGCATCCCTGGCGACGCAGCCTCGGCGGCCCTCCGCGCCGCGCTGCCGAAGCACAAGGGCATGGCGCTCATCGGCCTGATCAACTCGCTCGGCGAGCGGCGGGACCCGAAGGCGGTGGCCCCGCTGGCCAAGCTGCTGGCCGACAAGGATGTGGCCGTCGCCGCGGCGCGGGCACTCGGCAAGATCGGGACGCAGGAAGCCGCCGACAAGCTCCTCGCGGTGGCGAAAAACCCGGCCGGCGCTCTTCACGGGGAGGCGGCGGTCGCGCTGCTGCGCTGCGCGGACCGTCTCGCCGCCAGCGGCAAGGGCGAGGTGGCAGCAGCCATCTACGGGCGCATGACTGCCGAGAGGTCGCCCCGACTGCGTGCAGCGGGAATGGTCGGCCTCGCGAAGACGCGACAGGAGAAGGCCGTTCCCCTCCTGCTGGATGCCCTCGCAGGCGAGGACGCGCGGCTCCAGGGTGGGGCGGCGCGCCTGCTGGCGACGCTGCCGGCCAAGGCCGTGGTGCCGGCGCTGGCGGCGCGCGTGCCGAAGCTCGACGCGCGGGGGCAGACGCTCTCCATCGAGATCCTGGCGCAGGCCGGCGGTGCCGAGGCGCGGAAGGCCATCGCCGCACTCGCGGCGAGCAAGGACGAGGCTGTATCCGCCGCTGCGACCCTAGCGCTGGCGCGGCTCGGTGACGCATCGACCGTCGTGCGGCTCGCGCGCACGGCGGCCGAGAGCAAGGGCGCCCTCCAGGACGCGGCGCGGGACGGCCTGCTCCGGGTCAGGGGCCCTGGCGTTGATGCCGCCATCCTCGCGGGCGCGGCCGAGGGCGACTGGCGGACGCGGGTCGAGCTGCTCGATGCGGCCGTTGCGCGGCGCATCCCCAACGCGGTGCCAACCCTGCTGAAGGCCGCGGCCGACGGGCACCACGCCGTCCGACTCGCCGGCTTCAAGGGCCTTCGCGAGCTGGCGGGAGCCGAGCACTACCCCGCGCTCGTCGAGCTACTGGTGGGTGCGCCGACCGTCGCCGACATCGAGGCCGCGCAGAGGGCGGTCCTGGCAGCGGGGAAGCAGGTCGAGGGCCTCGATGGGAAGGTCGAGCCGATCCTCGCTGCGATGAAGGACGTCCGCCCGGAGGTCCACGTCGCCATGCTCCAGGCCCTTGCGCGCTGCGGCGGGCCGAAGGCGCTCGGGGCCGTCCGCGAGGGCGTCAAGCACCCCGACCCCAACGTCCAGGACGCCGCCGTGCGGGCGCTCGCGAGCTGGGATGATCCCGCCGTCATGCGGGACCTCCAGCGGCTGATCACCTCGACCGACAACGCGACCCATTCCATCCTCGCCCTGCGCGGCCTCGTGCGGCTGGCGCGGGCGGGCAAGTCCGCCGATGAGAGCGTGCGCATCCTCGAGCAGGTGCGCGATGTGGCGAAGAACCCGGAGGGGAAGCGTCTGCTGCTCGCGGCCGCATCCGGCATCCAGGCGCCGCGCGCCCTGGCCTTCGTCGCCTCCTTCATCGGCGACCCCGACGCCGCCGACGAGGCGCGACTCGCCACCTTCACCCTCGCCAGCGCGCTCAAGAAGGACCACCCGCAGGCCGTCGAGGGCACCCTCAAGCAACTGCTCGCGCAGCGCAAGGACCCCGATGCCGTCCGCCAGGCGAACATCCTGCTCGGCAGGACGAAGTTCGAGCCGCTCTTCGACGGTAAGACCCTCAAGGGCTGGACCAAGCCCTTCGACTGGGGCGAAGTGGCCATCCAGGACGGCGCGATCCACCTGAGCGGCAACAAGAAGTTCTTCCTGGTGACCGAGCGGACCTACGGCGACTTCATCCTCGAGGCTGAGGCCTGGCTCGACGAGGGCGCAAACTCCGGCATCCAGTACCGCAGCCACTTCGAGAAGAACCGCCTCTGGGGCTACCAGGCCGACGTCGACTCCCTGCCCCGCGGCTGGCGCGGCATCTACGACGAGACCCCAGGCCGCGGCTGGCTCGCTCGCGGCGACGCCAAGAAGGCCGAGACGCTCTACAAGAAGGGCTGGAACCGCTATCGCATCGAGTGCGTCGGCGACCGCACGCGCTTCTGGATGAACGGGGAGCTCATCGTCGATCACCTCGACCCCATGGAGATCGAGGGCCACATCGCCCTCCAGCACCACGGCGAGAAGGGCAAGGTCGTCCGCTACCGCAACCTCCGCATCATGGACCTCGGCAAGCGCCGCTGGCTCCCGCTCATCGACGAGGCCAGCTTCCCGAAGTGGGAGTCGAACGGGGTGGGGGAGTGGAGCATCAAGGATGGCGTGATCGATGGCCGCAAGACGGGCGACGGCCACGGGATGCTCTACAGCCCGCGGCCGTACGGCGACTTCTGCATCCGCTTCCAGGTCAAGGCCGTGGCGGGGAACGCCGGCTTCTACATCCGCAGCGAGAAGCGTGGGCGGAGCGGCGCCGCGGGCCTCCAGGTCGAGATCGACCCGGCGAAGGACCAGGCCGGCCTCTACGAGACCCACGGCCGCAAGTGGGTCGCCAAGCCCGACCAGGCCGTCCTCAAGAAGCACTTCCGCAAAGGCGACTGGAACGAGATGGCCGTCTGCGCCCGTGGCGGCCGCATCCTCGTCTACCTCAACGGCCACAAGACCGTCGAGCTCACCGACGACGCCGGCCGCCCCGAGGGCTACTTCGCCCTCGGCCTCCACGGCGGCACCGTCCACACCCAGTTCAAGGACCTCATCATCCTCAGCGACTGAGTACCTGGGCGCTCTGGAGCGCGAGTCGCGGTGGCGGGTTGCGTGCAGGTGTGCGCCGGATTGTGATTCTTCACGGTCCGCGCTTCCGCCCCGCCCGTGCCGCTTGGCCCAGCCACAAGCAGGGGTATGGCGCCGCGCCCAGAGGAGATGGCCCTGCCCCGAGGCCAGGCTCGACTCCCTGCTCGCGAAGGAGCTCGACAGGGCGGTCACATGATCTGCCTATGCCACAGCGGGCCGGGATTCCGCCTTCGGCGGTGCGGTTGTGCGTCGTGGTCATAGTTGACCCCGCCGCCCAATCCGCGCAGGGATACTCGCCGCAAGCGGCATCAGAGGTCGCGCGCGACCCTGAGAGAAGAGGGGGCAGATCAGAAGAGGCACGGCGCTTCCCACCTCGGCATGGAGCACTCGCCGCTCGCGCTCGGTCAGCACTCCTCGAGTCCGACGATATCGAGGCCATACTCCTCTTCTCTCGGCCTCGCCCGGTAGATGGCAAGGGGCGTCGCCTGTCACTCCGTACCCTTCGTGCAGACACGAGGCCGCCGAGCAATCAGTTGAGGGCGTACAGGAACGTATGGCGTGGGGCGCCCCTCATTGGGATGGTGGGCCCTGCTGGACTCGAACCAGCGACCGGCGGATTATGAGTCCGCTGCTCTGACCGACTGAGCTAAGGGCCCGCGAGAGACGCAAACTGATTATAGGGCATCGGGACCGGGCGATGCAACTGTTTCAGGCCGGACGGCAGCAATCGGGTCGAGGAGGGGGCGCGCACCCAGTGGGGCTCGTGGACAGGAAACATCTCGGAGGTGTTGAACTCCGAGATCCTGATTCCTGCCCAGACGGGAGGCGACGACGAGCCGGTTGGTTGAGCGCCGGTTGCTTCGGGAGCGGTGGGGATCGTGGACA
>CAZDNN010000054.1:0-2332 GCA_964506385.1 uncultured Planctomycetota bacterium | reverse complement strand
GACGAGCCGGTTGGTTGAGCGCCGGTTGCTTCGGGAGCGGTGGGGATCGTGGACAGGAAACATCTCGGAGTTGTTGAACTCCGAGATCCTGATTCCTGCCGACGCGGGAGCCGGTGACTGGCCGGGTGGCTGCGGGAGACGTGGGAGGGGGAGTCCGATCCGGCGCGCCCCTGGAGTCCGATTCGGCGCGCCCCGCGAGGGCGATTCGAGCAGGCCGGGGTCAGGAGGAGCCGGCGCGGGCGTCGGGGTCGTGGCGGTAGAGGAAGAGACGGATGGCGTCGTCGTCGAGGTAGGTGACCTCGCGGAAGCGGACGCCGCAGTAGAGGTTGGCGGCGGCACGGTGGTGGACGGTCGAGCCGCCGAGAAGGCAGGGGTAGGGGACGTCGGGGAGGGCGAAGCGCAGGTCGAGGGCGGCCTTGAGCTCGAAGTCGTCACCGAGGGCATCAACCTCCCCAAGGTATTGCATGAGCTCGACATACACGCCGCCGTGGCTGATGTCCTTGATCACGCCCTGGACGGGGACGCGGCCCTCTTCGAGGTGGAGGACGACGTCCACGGGGATGTGGGCGCGGATGCGGGGGGAACTGCGTCGCTCGACGGCGACGGGGTCGTCGGGCTGGTAGGCGCGGTCGATGGCGCGGAGGGCCTCGTCGATGGTGCCGACGAACTGGTCGTCGCTGATGGCGCGAGCCTGGCGGAACATTCTGCGCACCTTGCCCCGCACGGCCACGAGATAGACGCCGACGCCTCGCGTGAGGGTCTCGGCGATGACGTTAATCCCGTAGCCATCGATAGATGTGACTTGAGCGAAGTCGAGCACCGCCGGCGTGTCCATGGCCAGGGGATCGAGTGTGTCAGCGAGCTGGGCCGAGAAGGCGCCGACGACGTCGCGGCGCAGACGAACGAGCAGGACACGACTCAGCGGGGGCACGTCCTGGGGCATCGCGCGGTCCTCAGAGGCTCGGATGGTCAGCCAATCAGCATCGCCGATCGGATTAGCAATTCCCGTGCCAGTGAGGGCGGGTCGCGATGCCCGCGGCGGGGTCGGGGGCCGCGGGGAGCGGGTGTCGTCGTCGGAAGGGCGTTGCTCAGGGGGCATAAGGGGTTGCCTTCTCGATGGTTATGGCCATCCGGGAGCGGGCCGCGGGGCTGGACCGAGGGGGCGCGGGTCGCCCGCCAGATGGGCTCTGGCCACCGCCGCGACGGTGGCAGGCGCGGACGGCGGCTGTCTTTCTCCTGGTCAGATCGCGTGTCGGGCTGGCCGAACGCGGTCGTAAGTGTCTGCCTGTGAGTGGCTTAGCGTCCATCGTTGCGTCCGTCAGGGGCGATTGACGCAGTTGTGTGCAGCGAACAGGGCAACGCGTCGGCTCACGAGTGCGCGCCGCGCCGCCTGACGAGGTCGGGCGGCGGCTCGAGGCCGTATTTCTTGACCTTGGCGACGAGGTTGGCTCGGCTGATGCCGAGGTCTTTGGCCGTGTGGCTCTTGTTCCAATTGTTGCGGCGGAGGCCTTCGGCGAGCATGGCGCGCTCGAGGTCCTGGAGGGCGTCGGAGAGCTTGCCGTCGAGGCGTCGGCCGCGTGTGGACAGGGGTACGGTGGCGGTCTCGCGGATGCGGCGGGAGATGTGCTCGGGGCCGATCTCGTCGTCGTCGCGGGCCATGATGACGGCACGCTCGATCTCGTTCTCCAGCTCGCGGACGTTGCCCGGCCAGTCGTAGGACGTGAAGGCGTCCATGACCGCTGGTGCGAATCGCTTGAGGGCCAGGCCGTTCTCGGCGCAGCAGATCCGCAGGAAATGGTCGGCGAGCAGCGGGATGTCCTCGCGGCGATCCCGCAGCGGCGGCAGCTCGATCATGAAAACGTGCAGGCGGTAGTAGAGGTCCTGGCGGAAGCGGCCCTGCTCGACGAGCTCCTCGAGGGGCTGGTTGGTCGCGGAGATCACACGCACGTCCACCTCGACGGGCTGCGTGCCGCCGACGGGCACAAAGACGCCCTCCTGGAGCACCCGGAGGACCTTGACCTGGAGCGCGGGGCTCATGTCGCCGACCTCGTCGAGGAACAGGGTGCCGGCGTCGGCGACCTTGAAGAGCCCCGGCTTGTCGGCGATGGCGCCGGTGAAGGAGCCGCGGACGTGGCCGAAGAGCTCGCTTTCGAGCAGGCTGTCGGTGAAGGCCGAGCAGTTCTGGATGACGAAATTGGCCTGGCGTCGGTGGCTGTTGTAGTGGATGGCGCGGGCCACGAGCTCCTTGCCCGTGCCGCTCTCGCCGCAGATCAGCACGGTGGCCTCGGTCGGGGCAGCCTTCGCGATGAACTCGAAGACAGCCTTGATCTGG
>CAZDNN010000053.1:9699-19361 GCA_964506385.1 uncultured Planctomycetota bacterium | reverse complement strand
GGCAGGAGCTTGACTTCGCGCGCCGGGGCCGTAGAATGCACCCCCACCACTGAGGTTGCGCGATGAGACGAGAACCATCCAGGACCGGGCAACCGCCTCCGGTCGCGCCGCTGCTCGCGCTGGGGCGACGCACCGCTGTCATCGCCGTCCTGCTGGCCGCGACGGCGGGCGCCGAGGCGGAGCATGCAACCCTGCTCGACAAAGGCAAGTGGCGCAAGATCCCTGTCCGGACGCCGCGGAGTCTGGCCGGCTTCCGGCCGGCGCGCGACGTGCGGCTGAGCCAGTACGGCGGCCTGGCGACGCGGAAGGTCAAGGCCACCGGCTTCTTCCGTGTCGAGAAGACGGGCGGACGGTGGTGGCTGGTGGACCCCGAGGGCTGCCTGTTCCTGAGCGCGGGGCTGTGCTCGGTGAACCTCAGCACGTCGGACGGCAGCCCCGAGAAGTTCGGCACAAAGGAGAAGTGGGCCGAGGCAACCGCCGAGCTGCTCCGCGAGCACGGCTTCAACACACTGGGCCGGTGGTCGGAGTGGCAGCTCTTCCGACAGCTCGACAAGCCCATCGCCTACTGCACGAAGCTCAACATGATGAGCAGCTACAAGAACGTCCGCGACCCCGCGCGCGGCGAGCGCGGCTACCCCCATCAGACGATGCCCGTCTTCGACCCCGAGTTCGAGGCCCACTGCGACGACCACGCCCGCCAGCTCGCCGCGACCAGGGACGATCCCTGGCTGCTCGGCCACTTCTCCGACAACGAGCTGCCCTTCCGCCCCAACGCGCTCGACAACTTCCTCAAGCTGCCCGCCAGCGACCCCGGCCACCAGGCCGCCGCCGACTTCCTCGCCAGGCGCGGCAGGACCGCCCCGCAGGCCACCAAGGCCGACGAGGCGGCCTTCGCCGAGCTCGTCTCCGACCGCTACTACCGCATCGTCGCCAGGGCCATCAAGCGCCACGACCCCAACCACCTGTTCCTCGGCTCGCGCCTCCACGGCCGCTGCATCACCGGGCCCGTCTTCCGCGGCGCGCGCCACTGCGACGTGGTGAGCGTCAACTACTACCACCGCTGGTCCGCCGAGCCCGAGCGCATGACCCGCTGGCTGCGGGCCTCGGGACGTCCCTTCATCGCCTCCGAGTGGTACGCTATGAGCCTCGACTCGCCCAGGCGCGACGTCGCCGGCGCCGGCTTCCGCGTCCAGACCGACCGCGACCGCGGCCTCTTCTACCAGAACTTCACCCTCAGCCTCCTCGAGCATCCGGCGTGCGTCGGCTGGCACTGGTTCAAGTATGGCGGCGACGCCCCTGGCTGCCACAAGGGGATCGTCGGCCCTCAGCTCGAGCCCCACCGCGAGCTCCTCGCCCCGATGAAGGAGCTCAACGACCAGCTCTACCCCCTCGCCCGCCACCTCCTCCGCCCGCGCCGCTGATGGCGAGCCTGACGCAGGCACCGGCGGCACCCCCGCGATGCAGCCGTGCTCCTTGACTGCCTGGCGTCGTGGTGTATGATGGGGACATCGGTGAGACACGTCCCTCAAGACCCCTGATTACGCGGATGGCCATGTCCAGGACGGGCTCCTCGGCGACACCGGTGGCCGCAGATAGTAACAAGCTCCTGGCGTCGGATCGCGCAGGCCACGACTGGTATCGCTTCGTCCTCTCGTTCCCGCCCCATCTCGTCCGCGACTACCTCGGCCGTCTCGGCATCGAGCACAGCCAGTGCGTGCTCGACCCGTTCTGCGGCACGGGCACGACCCTCGTTGAGTGCAAGAAGCTCGGCATCCCGAGCGTCGGCGTCGAAGCCAACCCGATGGCCTGCCTGGCCAGCCGGGTCAAGACCGACTGGAGCCCTGATCCCGACGAGTTCCTCGCCCACGCTGAGCATGTTGCGGAACTGGCGCTGGTGGAGTTGCGCGCGCAGGGCATCGACGACGACTTCTTCTTCTCAGCCCCGACCAAGCCCACGGTGCCCCTGCGATCGCTCCCGCCCGAGCAGATGCGGCTGTTGCTGAAGAACTCCATCAGCCCACTGCCGCTGCACAAGACGCTGGTGCTGCTCGACAAGCTGGACGAGCAGCGCGACGACCGGTTCTATCACCACGAGCGCCTGGCGCTCGCGAAGGCCCTCATCGGCTCGATCGGCAACCTGCACTTCGGCCCCGAGGTCGGCGTCCGCAACCCCAAGGAGGACGCGCCCGTGACAGGGTCGTGGCTGGACTGCATCCAGGCCATGGCCCGCGACCTGGGGGCTCTCGGGCCACTCTCGGCCACCTCGTGCGTCGTGCATCACGCCGACGCCAGGGCTGCCGCCGACATCCTCGAGCCGCAGAGCATCGACGCGGTCATCACCTCGCCGCCCTACCCCAACGAGAAGGACTACACGCGCACCACCCGCCTTGAATCCGTGCTCCTCGGCATGATCCACAGCCGCGCGGAGCTTCGCGCGCTCAAGCAGGGCCTCGTCCGCTCGAACACCCGCAACGTCTACGTCGATGACGAGGACGACCGCTGGGTCGCCGACCACCCCGAGGTCCAGCGCATCGCCGAGGCCATCGAGGCCCGCCGCATCGAGCTCGGCAAGACCTCCGGCTTCGAGCGCAGCTACCATCGCGTTGTCAAGCTTTTCTTCGGCGGCATGGCCCGCCACCTCGCTGGCCTGCGCACCGTGCTCCGCCCTGGCGCCCGCCTCGCCTACGTCGTCGGCGATCAGGCCTCCTTCCTGCGCGTCATGATCCGCACCGGCCGCATCCTCGCCGACATCGCCCAATCGCTCGGCTACGAGCTCCTCGGCATCGACCTCTTCCGCACCCGCTTCGCCACCGCCAGCCGCGAGCAACTGCGCGAGGAGGCTGTGGTGCTGCGGTGGCCATAGGGGTTGAGGAACATCCCACAACAGGTCATCCCGAGCGTGGTCTGCCCCTGGCAGACCTCGCCGAGGGATCTCAGCCTTGCGCGACCGCGTGCCGTCGCGCTGTCTTCCCCCTGCGGGTGTGGTCTGGCGGCTTCGGCCAGAAGACGTGCTGCGGTAGCCGCAGCACGAAGCAGAGATTCCTCGGCTCCGCTGAAGCTCCGCTCGGAATGACGCACCATGGGGATCAGGGGTGATGGCGGGTGCCCACACCCTCTGGCCGCGCGATCAACCCTTCCCCGCCACGGCGGAGTTCATCGCACATTCACGGCGCGGAGACTGCACGGGGGCATGTCGAGGGCCAAAGCCCGGCCCTGAGCCTCAAGCGCCTCGCCCGTGGCTGCGTCGGTGATCTTGCCTGCCACGGGCAGCTTGATCGTGACATCCCGCTTCGCGACAAGGGCGGTGTTGGCGATGGCGAGCCAGGTGCCGTCCTTCTCGGTGCGGATGGCGCGGACGATGACGGCGGGGTCGGAGGAGGCCGCGGGGAGGAGCTTGCTGGGCAAGGCGGGCAATGAGAGGAAGGCGGCGTTGAAGGCGCGGACGGACCGGGGGAAGCCGCGGTTGTGGCTCGCGGCGGCGAGGTAGCCGATGTACCACGGGTCGCCATTCGCCACGGCCAGGACCTCGCCCAGCATGCAGTAGGGGCCGGCACGCTCGACGTCGCTGACGAAGTAGCCGAGCTTCTTCTCCAGCGCGTTCTCGTTGAGCGGGTCGTGGCGGACGATGGCGATCCCGCTGACGGTGCGGAAGGCGTCGAAGGCCGCAGGGCTGGCGACGGTGTAGGCGCGGTTGAAGGGATAGGTCATGAGGATGCCGGGGACGTCGGCGTAGCGGGCGGGGTCGGGCGGCGGGATCGAGTGCTGCCACTCCCAGTGGCCCCAGGTGGCGGGCATCCGCAGGGCCGCGGCGAGGTGGCCCTTGCAGGCGTCGGTGAAGGGGTAGGGGCTGGCCTTCTCGTGCTCGGCCGTTCCGAGCAGCTTCTCCCAGGTGGCCACGTCGTCGGTGATGACGTGGTTCTTGAAGGGGACGAGCGACGGGCCGGGCTCGGCGGCGCACGAGGTGTAGAGCACGACGGCGTCGGCGATGCCCCCCGAGCGCAGGTGGTCGCGAAGAGCGATGAGGAACTCCTTGCGCTTGCCGAACCACCAGGCGTAGTACCTGGCGAGCAGGGCCTTGTCCTTCTTGAGATCGTCGCGGGTCGCGACCCTCTTGTTGTTGGCTTCAATGGCGAAGCGGAAGAGGCACCTGTCGGCGAAGCTGATGGGGATGTTCGATGGCCGCGTGCGGAACCAGGCGCCGAGGAAGCGCGCCTTGTCCTTGTGGCGGAGGATGGTGGCGTGGAGTAGCTTCTTGGCGTCGGCGAGCGCCTCGGGGTCGGTGACGTCGATGTTGGCGATCTCGCTCCACTTGATGTGCGTGTAGGTTCTCTTCCCGCTGAGGGTGCGGCAGCGGCGCTCCTTGCCGAGGCCATTCTGGCCCATGCCGCCGCAGTACTCATAGTAGGGCAGGACGCTGACGTCGTACGTGCGGAGCATGGCGAGGATCTGCTGCCAGCGTTTCGGCGTCTTGCTCTGCCAGTACCAGGCGTTGCCGCCGCCCTCGGTGGCGTCCCAGCCCTGGTTGTGGCCGAACTCCAGGAGGTCCTTGCAGAAGGTGTCGATGCCGAGGAAGCCCATGAGGCGGGCCTTGTGCTCGAAGAAGTCCGTCTCGTGGGTGAGGCCGCGCTCGGCCGGCTTGCGGCTGTGGACGACGCCGTCGCTCATCTCCTCGCGCCAGAAGATGTGGCGTCGCGGCAGGCCCTTCGGCGGGAAGCGGAGCTTGACGTTGAGCTTCGCTGGGTCGGCGACCTCGAAGAGGCGGATGCGCGCGACCGCCGCGCCGGCCGACAGCGGCGCGTTCTTGAGGCTCGACTGCGCGACGATGACCCAGAAGCCGTCCTTGGGCAGCATCGGCCGCGGCCCGTCGCCGCGGGGCTGCGCGAGGTCGGGGAAGCGGTCGTGGAGCCAGAAGAGCATCGTCCAGGTGCGGTAGCTCCCCGATAGCGGGATCTGGATCGACTCGCAGTTGTTGTTCGTGTAGGTGTAGAGCACGTCGCCGAGGGCGGCGCCGGTGGCGACCCCGCGCGCCGTCTCGCAGCCGCGATTGAGGATAAACATCGTCCTCGGCTTGTCCTCGGGGAACTCGACGGCGAGGACGTAGGCATGGCCCGCCTTCAGTCCCTTGCCCTCGCCCATTCGGTAGGCGAAGTAGCGCGCGCCGCCGGTGTTGGGCAGCACGCGGCAGGCGCGGCCCAGGAGGGTCTCGACCTTGCTGCCGCCCTTGGGCTCCTCGGTGAAGCGGTGGGTATCGGCTTGCGCGCAGTCGATCTCATCCACCAGCGGCAGGCGGCTGAAGGGCGGGCCGGCATCGACCATGGGGCGCTCGGCGGCAACGGCCGACAGCGACAACAGCAGTAGTGTGCCGAGATGCCGAGCGGCGATCATAGCTCCTGGTGCGCAAAGCGCACGTGTGGGAGGGCGAGGCTCCTGCCGAGCCGCCTCGCGGCTCCTGTTCGCGGCTCGGCAGGAGCCTCGCCCTCCCATTGCAGGAATCCGCGACAGGAACATCATGGCTCTCCCCGCGTCACTTGTTCCAGCAGACGGCGGTAGTGGCAGTAGTGGTCGAAGGGGGCATTGGCGCGGACGCGGCCGTCGGCGAGGGGGATGTAGCCGCCCTGGGCGAGGAGCGGGGGGACCTTGGTCTCGATCTCGCGGCGGATGGCCTCCTTGTCCTGGAGCAGCACGTCGAGGTCGATGCCGCCGATGAGCCGCAGCCGCCGGCCAAACTGGCGGCGGAGCGACCGATAGTCCATCGCCTCAGTCTCGACCTCGCACGCCCACAAGCAGTCGAAGCCGGCGTCGAGCACGGCAGGAAGCAGCACGCGGGCGTTGGCGTAGGTGATGAACACCACGGTCTCGACGCCACCGCGCCGCAGGGCGTCGAGGATCGGGCGGTAGCTGCGCAGGACGAACTCGGTGTAGGTCTGCGGCGACAGGAGCGGGCGGTCGCTGCCGCCGATGGGCTCGCTGAAGCTCGCAAAGTCGATCTCGACGTCGCGCAGCACCCGCTCCACGAGGCGCGCGCCGAAGTCGCCGTAGAGGGCCATCGCCTCGTGCACGAACGCCGGGTCGTCCTCGATCAGGTAGACGGCCTCGAGGAAGCGTCCCCAATCGCGGACGCCCATCGAGAGGAAGTAGCCGCGGTGGCAAGGAAGCTGGAGCACGTGGTCGCGCTCCCGCCAGGCCTCGACTCGGGCGGCCCAATCGTCGGGCAGCCTCTCGGGGTCGTCGGGGTCGAGTCGTTCCCGCAGCGCCTTCAAGTCGGCGCGGCAGGTCGGCCATCGCTCGATGCGCGGCCTCGGCTCGAGGTCCACGGGGATCTGCTCACGGCGATCAGTCTCGAACAACTCAGCCAGCTCGGCATCAGGCGGGAGGCCCTGCTCGCGCCAGCGCTCGAGCACGTCGTCGCGCAGCCCCTCCTCGAAGTACGGCACCCGGTCGGCCTGCCCGTACCGCATCGTCTCGGCGAAGCGCTCGCGCGACGTCATCGGCTCGCTCCCTCGCTTGCTGGGCGGGACATTATAGCACGCACGCTTGACGCAACGGAATGCGTCGCCCATGATGCACGCGCCCGACAGCGCCCGAACATCCTGTGGATCCAGTGCGACGAGATCCGCGCGGACGCGCTGTCGTGCTACCACGGCCATCGAGGAGAGCATCTCGTGAGCGAGAGCATCGTCTACGGCCGCAATGCGCTGGAGGAGGCACTCCGCGCGGGCACGCGGGTGAGCCGCCTGCTGGTGGCCTTCGAGTCCCGGGCGCCGTGGGTCGAGGCACTCGTCGAGCGGGCGCGGGCCGCCAGAGTGCGGGTCGATCGCGTGCCGCAGGCGGAGCTGAACCGGCTCGCCCGGAGCCGCGACCACGGCGGGGCCGTCGCCATCATCAGCCCCGTCGAGCACGTGGGCCTTGACGAGTGGCTGGGGGCCTGCGGCAAGCGGGCGACCGCCCTCGTGCTCGACGAGGTGCAGAACCCCAGGAACCTCGGGATGCTGCTCCGCACGGCCCTGGGCGCAGGCGTCGCGGGCGTGGTGCTGCCGACCCGCGGCGGGCGGCTGCCCACAGAGGAGGTCGTACGGGCCAGCGCCGGCGCCGCGTTCCACGTGCCCGTCGTCTACTGCCCGAACACGGCGGCGGCGCTGCGGGAGCTGAAGGACGCCGACTTCTGGGTCTACGGCCTCGACGCGCGGGGCCAGACCGACGTGTTCGCCCTCGACTGGCCCGCCCGCACGGCGCTGGTCGTCGGCAACGAGGCGCAGGGCCTGCGGCCCGTCGTTCGGAAGAACTGCGACGATCTGGTCCGCATCCCGCTCGCCGGCGGCCTCGACAGCCTCAACGTCGCCGTCGCCGCGGGCATCGCCCTATTCCAGGTCGCCGCGGCCCATCGGGCCAGAGCCGGCGGAGGGGAGACGCCATGACGATCCGATATGCACGGCCCGACGACGCGGAGGCCGTCTACGAGGCCCATCGCAACGAGCCCGACAACATCCCGTGGCGCGACGCCGACGAGCCCACCGTCCGAGCCAGGACTGCGCGAGGCGCGGGTCAGCGCGCCTGGAGCTGGACGACGCCCTGATTGGGCAGCCAGTCGAGAGCGTAGAGCGACGGCTTGGGCGTCGCGCGGTAGGTGGGCGTCGGCTGCTGTTCCTCGTCCGGGTCGTTGGGGTCCTTCTTCGGCATCATGTTGACCACGCCCTTGGCCTCCTCGATCTGGCGGGTCTCGACGAGGACGTTGGCCCGGGTGAAGCGCGGCACGCCGAGCACCCGCGCGGGGAGCAGGAGGAAGGCGTTCTTGCCCCGGCTGGCGACGCAGGCGTGGGCCAGGATCAGCGTCGGCGTCTGCGGCACCTTGCCGAGCATGGCGCCGGGCGCGGGGCCGCCCGCCCGCTCGTCGGGCAGGATGATGCACTGGGGGCCGAAGGTGTAGTGCCAGTTGATGCCGATCAGGATTCGCCTGGGGCCTGTGGCCGTGGTGATGACGACGGTCACCAGGGTCGAGTACTGCGGTTGGGGCACGAGGTTGTTCTCGTAGGTGATCATGGCGATGAGGTACGGGCCGGTGAGGGCGCCGCGGAACTGGCGGAGCTCGCTGTTCGGCAGGTTGTGGATGGGCACCACCGGGGCCGGCTGGCCGGCCGCAGGCAGGGTCTTGACGGAGGCGTCGCGGGGGTCGAGGACGGCCTGCGCCGTGAGGGGCATGGCGATGGGCCTCCGCAGGGCGCCCGTGTCGAAAGCCACGCTGGTGCCGAGGAAGAGCTGGCCCTGCTCCTGGGTAATGCCGCGGGTCGCCTTCAGCATCCAGTCGAACGCCGTGGAGCGCACGCCCAGGGCGGCGAGCGGCACGACGATGCGCGCCCGCCGCCGCTCGCACTGCACCACGGCGTCGTTGATCCCCGCGCCGCCGCTGCCATGGCGGTTGCCGGTGAGGCCGGCGCCCGTGATCAACTCGATGGTCGGCTCGGCCGAGGCCATCAGCGACACCCGCACCTTGCGGTCCGGGCCGAAGGGCAGGAAGGGGACGTTCGTCGCCTCGATGCTGGTCTCGAGCCTGCGGTCAGAGTCGATGAGGATGCTGAACGTCATCGTGCCCTGAAAGTCGAGGGCGCCCGTCGGCAGGTCCGCGCGGGTGCGGATGTCGAAGATGGCGTTGCCGCCCTCGGTTGACGTGGTCACACTCTCGACCAGAACGGTCTTGCCCGGCGCGGCCTGCTCCCGCAGTGTCCGGGGCGGCGCCTGTCCGCCGGGGACCTGCTGGACGGCGACCTGGCCGGTCCGCGAGTTCGCCACCCCGCGGTCGGGCACGCGATCGAGCGTCTGGCCGACGCCGAACTGGCCCTGCTGGAAGAGCGCAAAGCCGAAGTCGCCGTTCGTCCCGAGCATCTGGAGGGGCACGACGAGGGTGACGGAGCGGGCGGTGAATGCCAGGCGCGTGCCGTTGCGCTGCCCGGCTCCGATGAGCTTCGACGAGCCGACGTTCGGCCCGGCCAGATAGTCGAGTTGCGCCGTCGGCGCGAGCTTGCTGACCTTGAAGGTGATCCGGCAGTCGAAGCCCGGCGAACCCGGTGCCCCAGTCTGGGGGTTGTGGTCAGCGTCGATGCTGATAGCGCCGCCCACGCCGCCCATCCTGTTGACGGCATCCCGCGCGTAGGCGATCGTGAACGTCGCCGTCCCCCCCTGGACGGTCACCGTCAGCGCCGTCACGTCGTACGCGCCGCCGTCGCCCGTGGGGTCGCGGACCGTCACGGCCGCGGAGGAGGCCGACCAAGCCACGAGGCCACAGAGCAGAAGGACCCTCTGCCAGAAGCGCATATCTCGCATCTCCTTCCCTAGGCCGGCCACTCCCCCATCGTACGCGCCGCGCCAGCGCGGCGCAAGGCGCGGTGACAAACCAGACCGGCATCCCCGCCGCCATGTCTCCCGCCCCGCCTGAGCTAGAATTGCAGAGTTGACCAACTCTGCAATTCTTTTGGCGACCACCGATGACCTGCGGGCCGCCCGCGCCAGCATGGCGCAGGAGGTGACGCCCGGCCAGGGCGGGCCGACACGCGGTCCCAACGTCACGCGCTGCTCTGAACGGATATTGCAGAGTTGACCAACTCTGCAATTCTCCTGGCGACCACCGATGACCTGCGGGCCGCCCGCGCCAGCATGGCGCAGGAGGTGAC
>CAZDNN010000053.1:0-9599 GCA_964506385.1 uncultured Planctomycetota bacterium | reverse complement strand
GCCCGGCCAGGGCGGGCCGACACGCGGTCCCAACGTCACGCGCTGCTCTGAACGAATATTGCAGAGTTGACCAACTCTGCAATTCTCCTGGCGACCACCGATGGCCTGCGCCAGCATTGTGCACGAGGCGGCGACACGCGGGGCCGGGCCGGCGTGCGATCCCCGACGTCTGGCACCTGCCCTGGAAGAGCATTGCAGAACTGGACGGGGCTGCTGATGGAGTGGCTTGCGAGGAGGGCGATCAGGCGGCCCGCTCTCTCCATGGGTGGACAGGCACCCGAGTCATCCCTCCTGGAGCGCCAGAGCGCCACGAGGGCACTCGGCCACGCAGCGGCCACAGCCCGTGCACGTTGCCTTGTCCACGCGAGCGATCTCGTGCACGGCAATCGCTCCCGTGGGGCAGACGTCGTGGCAGACGCCGCACCCCACGCAGTGTTCGGGGTCCACCACCGCCACGTTCCCGGTCTCGTGGGCGACCGTGCCGCTGCGCGGCTGGATGGCGCGGGGACGGTCTGCGCGGGCCTGGAGGGCTTCGATCTCTTCGTCAGGCCCAGTCGTGCGGCCAAGGGGAGGCCGCGAGGGGGCCGCGTCGAACGGCGGGACGGGCGCACGGCCGCTGGCTCTGCCGGGCAGCCCTGTGGGCCGCCGTGGGCTTCCGCGGCGCCTGCGTCCTCCGCGCCGTCGTCCTCGCCTCATCTGCGCGTCCTCAAAGCGGGAGTGCCGCCGCCGTTGGCCCGATCCCCGTGCGGTTCGTGTGGCCAGCCTAGCCACATTGCGACGACGCTCACGAGAATCCGCTTCGCCCGGCCGGCCGGGACCCTCCCGACGCGGCGCGCGACGAGCCCCCGGCGCCGAGGCCGAAGGCGGAGAAGATCTTCGCCATCTTGCGGCCGCCGCATTTCGCGCACGTGCGTTTCTTCCTGGCGCCAGACTTCTCGAGGACCTCGGTCACGTGGCCGCAGTCCTCACACTTGTACTCGAAGATCGGCATGGCTTCGCCTTCCTGACTACAGGGCTTCGAGCCGCTCGATGGTCTGCTCGGCGACCTTCCGCTCCTTGTTGAAGTAGCGGATCATCCGCCCGACGAGCGCCTGCTTCTCCTCGTCGGTCTCGAAGTTGTCCATGAGCTTTCTGACCCACTGGAGGTTGGCTTCGACCTCCTGGGGTATCCGTTCGCTGTCGTGGCGGACGGCCTCGGCGGGACAGACGTCGTGGCAGGTGCCGCAGCGGATGCACTGCTCCTCGTCGATCCGCGCCAGGCCGTCTTCCGTGAGCGCGATCGCATCCACGGGGCACTCCTCGATGCACGTGCCGCAGCCCGTGCACATCTCCTGGTTCACCCACGGCATGGACGGCCTCTCCTTTCTACCCGGTCGTCGGAGTTCTATTCTGGCAATGGAGCCTCACGGTGCAACTCGTGAAGTCAACGGACGCGATTTCGGCGTCAAGCTCGGTGACCACGCCGACCGAGTCGGTCAGCCTCGCCCCCTCAGGGGTGCGGTCGATGCGAGCGATATCGGTCAGGCTGCCCAGCGGCTGGTCGGTCTCGTCGCCGAGCAGTTCCACGCGCGCGAGGCACACGGCACGCCTCCTTTCTCCTCAGGCGCAGAGCGTCATCTCGCTGGCTTGCGCCTGGCGGGCTTGAACCCCCGCGCCCAGGTGAGTTGCTTACGGGCGATCCGCCTGGCTTCGACCCGCGCGAAGCCGGCGCGCTTGAGCATGTCGCCCACCTCGGTGGTGGAGTAGTAGTTCTCGTTCCACAGCCGCTGGGCGAGGGACGCCCGCGGGAAGTCCACGATCAGGATCTCGCCGCCAGGGCGCAGGATGCGCCTCGCCTCCCGGAGCACGGCCATCGGCGCCGCGAGCTCGTGGAGCGCCCAGACCGAGACCACGGCGTCCACCGTGCCCCTGGCCAGGAAATCGAGGCAGCGGGCGTCGGCTTGCACACACCGGCGGTGTCCCGTGGTGTCTGGCTCCTCGGGGAAGCTGCCGTCTCGGATGTCCACACCGATGACCTCACGGCCGTCGCCTTCGGCAAGGAGGCCGGCCAGGTGGCAGTTCCCGCAGCCCACATCCACCACGCGGCGTGCGGCGCGCAGCTCGCGCGCGATCCTGCGCTGGAGGCGGGGCTTGTAGGTCTGGTAGAACGTCTTGGGCACTGGGGTAGTCATTACGGTCACCTCGTTGGCCTACGGTGCCGTGGGGTCGTCATTCCGCTCGCCCGCGAGGGCCTTGCGCTTGTCGCCAAGCTCGTCCTCGAGGAGAAGGAGCTCCATGTCGTGGACGCCTGTGGTATCGTGCGCCGGTCTGGAGGCCCTCAACTCCTCGATGCGCTTCTCCAACTCCCGGATCTCGTCGTCGAGACGGGATTCACTCATTGGTTTCCTCCTGGCGTCCCGATGGTCGAGCATCTCCACGGGGGTTGGCCATGGTGCATGGTCACCGGATGTCGCTCTGGGCGACGATCTCGGGCACGAGGTCGTCCCACCCCAGCGGCATCAGGTGCACTCCCTGGCACAGGCTCTTGGCCTGTCGGATCACCTCGGCAGCCATCTCGGCCGCCACCTTCTTTCGGTCGGGCTTCTTGGCCTTCCTGATGCGCGCCACCATGTCGTCGGGCACGTGCACGCCCGCTACGTTCTCTGTCATGTAGCGGGCCATGCCGGCCGATTTCAGGGGCACTATGCCGATGAGGACGGGGGCGCCGAACTTGCCGGCGCGGTCCATGAACCGCGCGAAGACCTCGGCTTCGTAGACCGCCTGGGTCTGGAAGAACTGCGCGCCCGCGTCGATCTTCTTCTGCATCTTGATCAACTGGGCGTCCAGGTCGTCGGAGCCGGGGTTCACCACGGCACCCAGGCAGAAGTCCGGGGCCGTCTCCAGCTCGTGTCCTGCCAGGTCCCTCCCCTGGGTCAAGCCCCTGGCTGCGGCGAGGAGCTGGACGCTGTCGAGGTCGAAGACGCCGCGGGCGGCGGGGTGGTCGCCCAGGACCATGTGGTCACCGGTGAGGAGTAGGACATTCTCGATGCCCAGCGTGGCCGCGGAGAGCAGGTCGGACTGGAGGGCGATGCGATTGCGGTCGCGACAGGTCAACTGGAAGACGGGGTCGATCCCTTCCTGTCTGAGCAGATGCGCCACCGCCAGGGACCCGAGGCGCAAGACGGCCGACTGGTTGTCGGTGACGTTCACGGCATCGACGTGCGGGGCCATGAGCCTCGCTCCCTCCAGGGTTTCCTGGGCGCTGACCCCCTTGGGCGGCCCGACTTCGCCCGTCACTGCAAACGTGCCCTGCCTGAGACGTGTGCAGAGGCTCATGCGTCTTCTCCCGCGGCAACAGCTTCGGGTTGGGGTTGGGCGCAGGACCAGGCGGATTCGGTCTGGCGGCCGAATGCGAAGGTGGCCTGGCACTGTGCGAGGCTGAGGCTCCTGGGGGTGGCGGACCTGGAGCGGTCCTTCGGCGGCACGTACTGGCGCATCAGATCGAGTCTCCCCAGCGCCTTGAGACGCTCGTAGATGAGGTGCCAGCCGCAGTCGCGGTTCGGGTCCACCTCGCACTTGCCGCCGCTCGCGCCCCCGCAGGGGCCGTTGAGGAGGCCCTTGGCACACAGGGTGTGTGGGCAGAGGCCGCCCGTGAGGCCGACGATGCATTCTCCGCACAGCGAGCAGCATTCCTCGATGCGGTTCTCCGAGACCGTCTCGCCCCCAAAGATGGTGTCGCATCCGGGGTAGGCGTCGGCGCCGCCCGTGGCGTCGATCACGGTATGCACGCCCTGGCCACAGGCCAGCACGAGGATGGCATCTGCCCGTTCGACCGCTTCCTTGTGCTCCACGGTCAGCAGTCGGGTGGTGTCGGCCAGGAAGCACAGGGACCCGCCGTCGGGCGGCAGCGTCCATCCCGTCACGGGCACTCCGGCGGCTTCGAGCCTTTCGGCCATGGCCTGCGTCTCGGGCTCGCCGCCGGACTTCGCCTTCGCGGCGCAGTTCCCGCAGCCGACCACGAAAACCCGCTGGCCGTCCCCGAAGAAATCGAGGATCTCCTCCAAGGGCTTCTGGATCGTCGCATGCATCTCATCTCCTTTGCACAATCTCCGTACGGACAACCTCCGCCGCGAGCAGCTTCTTGAGCCGATCCAGGGTCACGGGCGCAGCCTCGAGGGGCAGCTTCATCCAGTCGGAGATCTCGAGGATGCGTTCGGGCGATTCCGCCATCAGCGTGTCGAAGTAGCCCAGGGCGTCGAGGACGATGGCCTTGTCGTTGGCCGGGAATGTCTCGTTGGCCAGCCCGGCATCCCAGTCCTTGAAGATGTAGTCCCAGTGGGCCAGCCAGCCTGGGGTGAGCCAGTAGACCTTCTGCCCGTCGGCGATGCGCCGGCGCTCGTCCTCGTCGGCGAGCATGTCCACGCAGTTTTTGGCGCGGATCCTTCGGAACTGGGGTCCCTGCTCGCGGAGGAGCGCGTCGGTGTCTCTCGTGGGATCCGCGGTGTCGAGGAAGCAGCGCTCGCCATAGGCGACGACGACCTGCTCGGAACGCTCGCCGGCCTGGGCGAGTCGGCGGGCGAGCTGCTTGTCGAGTTCCCAGGGCCATTCGTGCAGGCCGGGGGCGGTGAAGAGCAGTGCGTCGGCATCGAGGAAGCCGTCGGCGGCGAGCGCGCGCAACTCGGCCCGCATGGTCCCGCAGGCCACGATGGTGATGCCCTTGAACGAGATGTGCAGAGCGTCGGCGGCGGCCATGGCGGCCTCCTTTCCCTGTCGGAGCAGCGCGCTCAACTGTACCGACAGTGCTTCCTCTCCGTCACTGCAACACGCCTTCGCGGGCAGGTCGCTCGGTCCGTCAGTGGCGATGGTCCTGTCGTGTGGACCGCAAGGCAGGCTGTCGGTGCCGCAGGAGGCGTCCGTGAGCTTTCCGGCTGTCGAAGCTCGCCGATGTGGGACATCCCGTAGATCGTGAACGCAAGGTAGAAGGCCATCGTCAAGAGCAGGAAAACGATGAGGAGCCAGACAATTAGCGGGGCCGCTTGTGGGTGCCCGCAGTTGCGGCAGAAGGGGCTGTGGCGGCTGATCTCATTCCCGCACGCCTTGCAGGTCCGAAGCAGCGACTTGTTCACGGCGCAGACCTCCTCAGTCCTCCGGGCAGGAGTTGGACACCTTGGCGACAAGAACGACCTCGTTCGCCTCTGCGACGCGCGCGAAAGCCTGTCCCAGGCCGGCAAACACGCCCTCGCAGTCTCCAGAGACACGGGTGCTCATCGGTCCCCGCTGGACCTCCAGGCCGCTCTGGACGAGCGCCTCGCAGAAGGCCTCAATCGGGCCTGACAGCTCCCCGGTTCGCAGCGGGTACAGGCTGACCTCGGCCTGGATGTTCATAGCTTCACCCTCGCGACGAGGAGTGCTCCGTATGGCAAGTGGAGCCATCGCCCAAGCGCGTCGGTGAGCGGCGCCAGAGGCAGCAGCCAACGGGCCTGCGGGACCAGCGCGGCCGATGTGACCCGCGCCTCCCCGAAGGGCGCCAAGAGGGCCTTCAGCTCGCGAGGCGAGAAGAACCTGGCCTCCTGGTACGTCGCCTTGCCCGCGGCTTTCCGCCGGCGGTTGATGGGCGCCAGCGCATTCAGCGCCCCCACGAGGACAAGGCCACCAGGCCGCCGCGTGCAGCGAACCATCTCCCAAAGCACAGCCTCTGGGTCCCTTACGAACTCGAGCGTCGTGATGGCCACGGCCACATCGAACCGACCCGAATCGAAGGGAAGCTCGTGAGCATCTGCGATTGCGAACGAAGCCCTCGGGATTCCCTTTCCGCGCGCGACGCGGATCATCGAAGGCGAGATATCGACACCGGCTATCGTGAAGCCGTGTTCGCTGAAAAAGCTGGCCCAATGGCCCGTGCCGCAGCCCACATCAAGAAGCTCCTTGCCCCAGCCATTCCGCGGGAGAAGGCGTGCAACGGCCCGCTTCTCCAGACGGTCGTACAGGGCTCCCTCGGGGGCGTCATACCAGCGGTCGTAGCGCCCGGCCAGGGAATCGAAGTCGAGTTTGCTGGCGTGCCCGGCAGGCTTGCAGCTCTCTCTGCCCAGGCGCTTGCCCAGCCACCTCGTGAGAAACACGCCAGTCGCGAAAAGGCCGCCAAGGACGCCGGCCGAGGCCGGCCCGCCGGGACAGCCTGGCTGGCCGCAGAACGGGCACGTCGTCCCGAATCCAGCCAGAAAGGCGAACATGGCGCCCCACCACGCCAGGAAGCGCCACACCCCGCTGAACGCTGCCTTCAAGAGCCGTCTGTCCCCGGTGGCCATAGCGTTGTCCTGCCCCCTGGCTCAGACCAGCGCGTCGGCTTCCCAGCCGAGCTTGACGAGCTGGATCTTCGCAGGGTCGCTCGTGCCGAGGTGGTACTTGGTGTCGGCGACGGCGATGCTCGTCGGCGGCGGGCTCACCGGCCACGGCTCGCCCTTGTAGGCATTCCGCTTCGCCTGGATGATCTTCAGGCACACCACGTCCACGGCCACGGGGTCCGTGCCGACGATCAGGCCCCGGTAGGGCCAGAGGTACTTGGGCGTGACCTGGGGTCCCTTGTCGAACATGGGCCGCAGGGCATCGACGACGACGAGCCGCGTCTTGCCCTTGGCGGCGGGCGTCTGCCAGGCGGCGCCGAGCTCGGCGCAGGAGTGCGGGTGCAGCGAGCCGGGCTTGGGGTGGTAGACGATGTAGTTCTTGATGACGCAGCCGATGCCGGACATGTGGTGGGCTTTGAGGCTCGGGACGTTGATCAGCGCGGTGACGGGCTTGCTCTTGCCGGGCGACGCCCCGCGGTCGCCGACGAGGATCTTGCCGGGGGCCACGCCCGCCTTCTTCACGCCCGCGCGCACGGCCTCGGTGACCTCCTTGGTGGTCGAGATCATGTAGAGGGTGATTTTGATGCCGACCGTGTCGTCGGGCCGGATGTAGGTCTTCCACGCCGCGGCCGGGTCGTCCTTGCCGGCGAGGCGGCAGACGGCCCTGTCGAGCATGGCCTCGACGGCCGCGGCCTTGGGCTTGCCGCCGTCGCCCAGCGCCGCCTCGTCCCGCACCAGGACCACCGTGCTCTTGCCCTCGCCGGGCTCGGCGGCAAAGGCGCTGCCCGCCGCGGCCAGCCCGAGCGAGGCGCCGAGCGCGCCCGCGGCCGTCCCTCTCAGGAAGTCTCGCCGAGTCAGTGGCGACATGTTGTCGGTCTCCTTTCTTACAAGCGGCGGCCCGCTTCCCTCAGCAGGCCTTCGCACGCGGCACGCGACCGCGCGTCGAAGACCAGCGCCAGGAACTCACCCTTGACGAGCGCGCCCACGTGGCGCCCGCCCTCGATCGCCTCGATCCGAAGCGGCCACTCCGCCGCGACCTCCCTCTCCAGATACACGCGGTCGAACTCCCGGCAGGCCTCCTTCGCCCGCCGGCTGTCGGGGTAGCGGACGAGCAGGAACGTGATGCGCTCGCCCTTCGGCCGATACACCCCCAGCACCGCCTCCGTCGCCGGCGACAGCCCCAGCACGTTCCCATCGGCAAGGTAGTAGAGCGAATTGAGCGAGACCTGGGTGTGGAAGTAGCGGACGCTCGCCGGCTCGAGGTTCTCCGGCGGAAGGCGGTCGGGGAGCGTGGCGCGCGGCCCCTCGGGAATCGGCCCGGCCAGCACGCGCGCCAGCGACACCACGGCTGCCTTCGCCGCCGGGGTGTCGCTCTCGGCCAGGATGCGGAAGAACCACCGCCCCTGCCACAGCCGCAGCAGACCCACCGCATACGCATTCCCCTGGCCGACCCCCACGTCCTCCCCCTCAGGGTCGTGGGTGAAGACGCCCCAGGCGTCCTCGCTCGACGCCATCTCGTAGGCCTCGGCCACAATGCGCGGGCCGTCCGCCCGCCCGTAGTCCTGCACGAACACCCGCTGGAAGTCATACGCCAGATACAGCTCCCCGGCGCCATTCATGTACTCGAAGACGTCGTCGCGCCCGTAGACGCGCGTCATGCCGGCCGCCCGCCAGCCGTGGACCTCCGCGGGAAAGCCTGGGCGCAGTCCCATATCACGCCTCCCCGGCATACAGCCGCCGACGAGCAACCCCGCGAGCCCCATCGCTCCGACAGCGGCGGACCCGCGGACGACCAGAGCGCGCCACAGCCATCTCACACCGCTCCCGCTCAATGGTCCTCACCTCGATCTCATCCCGAGTCGCAGGGCGGCTCGGCGCACGGCGTGTCGCGGCCGCAGCACGTCTGGCTCCGGCCGCAGCGCGTCGTGCCTCCCGAGCCTCGCCCGTAGTCGGTGGCGTGGAAGCCGCTGCCCTTGAAGATCACGGCGCCGCCAGCACCGATCAGCCGCCGCACAGGCCCGCCGCACTCCGGGCACGCCGTCAGCGGCTCCTCGCTCATCCGCTGGAACTTCTCGAACCGACGGCCCGTCCCCTCACACTCATACTCATACGTCGGCATGTCACTCGTCCTCCTGTCGCGGGCTGAGCCGGCAGCCCAAGAGGAAAACTCGCGCTGGGCACACTAGAGAACAAAGCCAACTCCGTTGGTTTTGTTCGGCTCCTCCAAAGGGCCGCGGGCATCCCTTGCCCACAAGGAGCAAGGCTTACGGGATCGACCGCGAAGCCGCTCGATCCCATAAGGTGTGCCCAGTGCGAGTTTCCCTCGGCCCGTCCCGCGCGCACGGTGCGCGCAGGGTGCGCTGGAAGACTCTACGCCAGGGACACCACGCCCTCATCCTGCGGCCCCGCGCTCTCGCGCTCACAGTACTCCCTGAATGCGTCGCGCCGCTCCCGGCCGCAGTGGGGGCAGCGCGCGACGAACTCGGCGAACAGGCGCAGACGCTCGAGCACCGTCCTGTCCAGCCCGTGCTCCATGTGGCACGCCGTCGCCTCGGCCAGCTCCTTGTCCAGGGCCAGCACATCCACCAGGAAGCGGCGGATCACCTCGTAGCGGCCCGCCATGCGCCGGGCGACCTGCTCGCCCGCCGCCGTCAGCGTCGCCAGCTCGTAGGGCGCATAGTTCACCAGCCCCTTCTCCGCCAGGCTCCGCAGCGCCCCGGTGACCGTGGACTTGTGCACACCCAGCGCCGCGGCGATATCCCGCACCCGTGCCGAGCCCTTCTGAGCGCTCAGCCGAGCGATGGTCCCGAGATAGTCCTCGAGGGTCGCCGTCAGCGCGGGTGTCTCAGCCATCGGTCCGCCTCCAGTCCCGGCCCGAGAGTTTGGCCTACCCAACAGTGTAGGGAGTTTCCAACACCGTGTCAAGTGCGGATTGCGCAGGACGCCGCCGTCCACGTAATCGTTCACCCTCGGGGGCCTTGTGGATGGGTGGATGGATGGAGAAGACGGATGCGTGACGCGTGATCAGACAGGCCGGGAATCGCGCGGTCCACTCGCACCTCGACCCTCGCGAAGCGGGGTTCTGCTCGGCGATTCCCCCTGCGGGAGTGGCGAGGGTCGAGGTTCGGGTGGCGAGTGGAGGAGTCGGTGGGGTGAACGATCAGGTGAACGCTGGAGTTGAGCCCTGCGGCCAGTATCCAGTATCCAGCACAAGGTCTTCGGAGGGGGGTCTGGGGGAAGCCCTTCTCCTCAAGAAGGGTTCCCCCAGATGGCGATACA
>CAZDNN010000052.1:0-19382 GCA_964506385.1 uncultured Planctomycetota bacterium | reverse complement strand
GAGGAGAAAGCATGTTCAGAACAGTCACGGCGGCAGTTGTTTTTCTCTTGGCCGGCTCCGGCGTCCGGGCCGACGTCGCGGACCAGGTCCGGAGCTCCGGGGTCGCGGGGGGAATCGTCGTCCATGTCGGTTGCGGCGACGGCAGCGAAACCCTCAAGGCGCGCCTGGACGAACGATTCCTTGTCCAAGGGCTGGATGTCGACGACAAGAAAGTGCAGGCGGCGAGGAAGAACATCCTGGCCGCCGGGCTTTACGGCACCGTCACCGCACGTCGTTTCGACGGGAAAGAACTACCCTACGTCGACAACCTGGTCAATCTCGTCATCGCCGACGATCCCGGCGGGCTTTCCCGCGGCGAAATCCTCCGCGTTCTGGCTCCCGGCGGTGTGGCGATCATCGGCGGCGAAAAGATCGTCAAGCCGTGGCCCGCCGACATCGACGAGTGGACGCACTTCCTCCACGGCCCCGACAACAACGCGGTGGCCGCCGACACCCGCGTCGCGCCGCCGCGGCACGTGCAGTGGGTGTCCGGCCCTCCCTGGGCGCGCAGCCACGACCATCTGTCGAGCCTGAGCGCCGCCGTGACCGCGGCCGGCCGCCTCTTCTGCATCATCGACGAGGGGCCCATCGCCTCTGTGGCCGCGCCGTCGAAGTGGAGGCTCGTGGCCCGCGACGCCTTCAGCGGCGTGCTGCTCTGGAAGCAGCCAGTCGCGCCGTGGGAGAATCAGCTCCGCCCCTTCCGCAGCGGACCCGCCGAGCTGCCGCGGCGACTCGTGGCCCTCGGCGACCGCGTCTACGTCACACTCGGCTACGGCAAGCCAGTCACCGCGCTCGACGCCGCCACGGGCCAGGTCGTGCGCACCTACGCCGGCACCGCGAATACCCACGAGATCGTCGCCAGCGACGGCCGCCTCTACCTGGTCGTCAGCGCGCCGCTCGGCGAGGAGAGCCCGACGACGGGCAAGGTGCTCCGCAAGTTCGACGTCTGGCGTGGGGCCTACGGCGAGTACACCGTGCAGTACATGCCCAAGCACATTCGCGCCCTCGACGCCGACTCGGGCGCGCTGGTGTGGAAGAAGGACGACGCCGAGGCCCGCGACGTCCTGCCGCTCACCCTCGCCGTGGCGAAGGGACGGGTCTACTTCCAGAACTACTCGCACGTCGTGGCCCTGAAGGCGGGCTCGGGCGAGGTGGCGTGGCGTGCCGAGCGCCCCGGCCCCCGGCAGCGCTACGCCTGGCTGACGCCCACGCTGGTCGTCCACGACGGCGTCGTGCTGTCGGCCGACCGCGCGGCGGACAAGCCTGTGGACACGGGCGCCGAGGACAAGCAGGCGCTCGAGTGGCGCGTCTCCGCCAACCACATCCTGGCCGGCGGCGAGCTCGTGGCCTTCGACGCCGCGACGGGCAAGGAGCTCTGGCGCGCGCCGTCCCACGAGGGCTTCAACTCGCCAGCCGACGTCTTCGTCGCCCAGGGCAAGGTCTGGCACGGGGTGCTCGCGTGGGGCAGGCAGCCTGGCATCACCGACGTCTACGACGTGCGCACGGGCAAGGTCGTCGCGACGCGCCCACCCGACCAGAAGACCTACACCCTCGGCTTCGGCCACACCCGCTGCTACCGCCACAAGGCCACCACCCGCTACGTGCTCCAGGGGCGGGCCGGCGTCGAGTTCGTCGACATGGCCTCCGACCGCGTCATCGCCCACCACTGGGTCCGCGGCGCCTGCCAGTACGGGATCCTGCCCGCCAACGGCCTCCTCTACGCCCCGCACCACCCGTGCGCCTGCTACATCACCGCCAAGCTCAACAGCTTCAACGCCCTCGCCGCGACGCGGCAGCCGGCGGCCGTGAAGCCGTCGCCCAGGCTCGAGAGAGGCCCCGCCTTCTCCGCAATCGGCAATCGGCAATCGGCAATCGGCAATCCCACCGACTGGCCTACGTATCGGCACGATCCCGCGCGCAGCGGCGCCACGCCGGCGACGCTCTCGCCCAAGCTGAATCCCCAGTGGGAGCGGAAGCTGCCCGGCCCGCTCACCCCCGTAGTGGTGGCCGGAGGCCGGCTCTACGTGGTCCAGCGCGAGGCCCACACGGTAAACGCTCTGAAGGCGGCCGACGGGTCGCCGCTATGGCAGTTCGCGGCCGGCGGGCGCATTGATTCCCCACCCACCATCCACGGGGGCATGGTCTGCTTCGGCTCGGCCGACGGCTGGGTCTACTGCCTGCGCGCCAGCGATGGCGCCCTGGCCTGGCGCTTCCGCGCGGCCCCCGAAGCGCGGCAGATCGTGTCCTACGACCAGCTCGAGTCCGTCTGGCCGGTGCCCGGCAACGTCCTGGTCTGCCAGCCCGAGGGCCGCGACCATCCCGTCGCATGGTTCGCAGCGGGGCGATGCACCTACACCGACGGCGGGATGTTCCTCTACGGCGTGAACGCCCGAACGGGCGAGCTGCTCGTCACGCGGCGCATCTCCCACCGCGACCCCAAGACGGGCCAGGAGCCGCAGACGTCGATCCGCGGCGTCTCGATGCCCGGCGTCCTGCCCGACGTCCTCTCGACCGACGGCTCGTCGCTCTTCCTGCGGCACGCGCGCTTCGGCTTCGACGGCAAGCCCTTGCCCGAGAACGTCGAGCACCTGTTCACATCCGTCGGCTTCATGGACGATTCGTGGTGGCACCGCACCTATTGGCAGCTCGGCACGACGATGGGCGGCGGCTACGGCGGCTGGACGACCCAGGGCAACCGCCGCATCTCGGGCCGCATCCTCGTCGTTGCCGGCGGCCGCGTCTACGGCTACGGACGCAAGGGCTACACCATCACCGGCAGCCACCTCGGCCTCCAGTCCGAGCTTCAGCTCTTCGCCGCCGACACCGCGCTCATCAAGACGCCGCCCGACCCCAAGCAGAAGCGGCGGCGCCGCGGGCCGAGCACCAAGGTCAAGTACCTCTGGGCGAAGGCCATCCCCTTCCACGTCCGCGCCATGGTGCTCGCGGGGGACACCCTCGTCATCGCAGGGCCGAGCGACGTGGGCGATCTCGCGGCGGCGCAGCCGAAGGGGGCGGTGAGCCTGTGGGCAGTGTCGCCAGGCGATGGCAGCGTGCTCTCGAAGCGCGAGCTGAAGGCATGCCCCGTCTTCGACAGCTTCGCCGCGTGCGGCGGCCGTCTCTACTTCACCACCGTGGACGGCCGGGTCGTCTGCTATCAGGGCCGGTGAGCGCCGGTCAGATCCAGCTCGGCATCCAGCGCGTAGCTGCCGCCCGCTTGCGTGTCCAGTGCCGTGACCCGCTTGCCGCAGCGGACGCTGCACGGGCCGCCGCAGCGGGAGCGGATCGTGGCCCCTGCGAGCGCCCCGTCGCGCCACGCGATGTCCACCTCGAAACCCCCTCTCGCGCACAAGCCTCTGACGCTGCCCATCGGCCAGGCGCTCGGCAGGGCCGGCAGGAGGTGGATCTCGCCGGCGTGCGACTGGAGGAGCATCTCGGCGACGCATGCACAGGCCCCGAAGTTGCCGTCGATCTGGAACACGCCGGGCGGGTGCCCGCCGAAGAGGTTGGGGAAGGTCCACGTGCGGAGGACGTGCATCAATTGGCGGCACGCGAGGTCGCCCTCGAGGAGACGCGCCCAGACGCAGGCGATCCAGGCGCTGCTCCAGCCGCTGCGCCCGCCGCCGTGCTCGATCCTCCGCTCCAGCGCCAGGCGGGCGGCCTGCGCCAGCCCGGGGGTCGCGGCCGGGCCGATCTGCGTGCCCGGGAAGACGGCGAAGAGGTGTGAGATGTGGCGGTGCCCCACGTCGGCCTCGGGGTGGTCCTCCTGCCATTCGAGGAGCCGGCCGTGGCCGCCGGCCCTCGGCGGCGGCACTCTGGCCTTCATCGCGGCGACTTGCTCCCGGAGGGCGGGATCCTCGCCCAGGATCTCCGACGCGCGCAGGAGCGCCCCGAAGAGCTCGTGCAGGATCTGGCAGTCCATGGCCGGCGCCATGCAGACCGCCGCCGGCGTGCCGTCCTCGAGGCGGTACGACAGCTCGGGCGACAGCGACGGCCCGGTGAGCAAGCGGCCCTCGTCGTCCTCGTGCAGGTAGTCCATGAAGAAGGTTGCGCACTCCGCGAGGAGCGGGTAGGCCCGGCGGCGGAGGAACTCCTCGTCGCGCGTGAAGCGGTAGTGCTCCCACAGATGGAGCGTGAGCCACGCGGCGCCCATGGGCCACATGAAGGCGCCGTCGGGCTCGCCGACCACCGCCGTGTCGGCGAAGCCGTCGAGGTTGTTGTGCGCCACGAAGCCGCGGCAGCCGTAGAGCCGCCGCGCCGTCGTCCGGCCGTTGGCGGCCATGCGGTCGATGAAGTCGAAGAGCGGCTCGTGGCACTCCGGCAGGTTGCCGACTTCGGCCGGCCAGTAGTTCATCTCCGCGTTGATGTTGATGGTGTACTTGCTCTCCCAGGGCGGGACGAAACTCTCGTTCCAGATCCCCTGGAGGTTGGCCGGCAGCGTCCCGGGTCGGCTGGAGGCGATGAGCAGGTATCGCCCGAACTGGAAGTAGAGGGCCACCAGCGCGGGGTCCTCGGCGCCCTCCTCCACCCGCTTCAGCCGCTGGTCGGTGGGCAGGCTTTCGGCCTCGGGCGTGCTCCCCAGATCGAGAGCCACGCGGGAGAAGAGGCGACGGTGGTCAGCGGCGTGATCGGCCCGGAGCTGCTCGAACGTCTTCTCGGAGGCCGCCTCGAGGTCGCGGCGGCACAGCTCGCGCGGGTCGTCGCCGTGGTAGTCGGTGTGGCCAGCGATGAGCAGCGTTACCTCGTCGGCGCCCTTGGCGTAGACGAAGTCGCCCCGCGTGCCGCACTGCCCGCCGCGGCAGGCGATCCTGGCCTGGGCCGCGTAGCGCACGCCGACGGGGCCGGCCGAGCCCTCGAGCTGGATCGTGTCGGCACCCACCCGCGAACTCGGCCCCGAGTAGGGCCGGCGCACCAGGTCGGCGTAGAACGACAGCGCGCCGCGGGTATCGGCCGTGAATCGCGCGACGATGACGCCATCCGGCGCGCTGGCGAAGACCTCCCGCTCGTAGCGGACTCCCGCCAGCGCGTAGGCGACGCGGGCGATGCCAGTCGCCAGGTCGAGCTCCCGCACGTAGTCCTCGAGCTCACCCTGGTAGTGGTTCTCGAAGACGATGTTGAGATGGCCGAGGGGGACGTAGGGCGGCTGCTCCTTGGGGCAGGAGGTCATGGTCATTCTCATCAGGTGCTCGGCGTCCTTGATCCTGCCCTCGATCAGGAGCCGCCGGACCTCGCGGAAGCCGTCGAGCGCGTCGGGGTTGTGCCGGTCGGCGGCTTCGCAGCGCCACCACAGGGTGTCGATGTTGAGCTGGATGCGGTCGTTGAGCTTCGTGTTGTGGAACACGCCGCCGTAGACCATGGCGCCGAGCCTGCCGTTCCCGACGGGCAGCGCCTCGGTCCACGCCCTGGCGGGCGCGGTGTACCAGAGACGAAGGGCGCCCGGGATTGGCGTCTCGCGATGCGTCATGCTGCGGGCCTCCGATCCTGCGGTGCTGCGGCAGCTAGGGGCCGTAGAGATGGCACCGAACGCTTCGGCCGGATTCGAGCCGCGTCTCCTGCGGATAGACCTCGCTGCACAGCGGCATGGCGTGGCGGCAGCGAGGGTGGAAGTGGCACCCGGGCGGCGGCGCGCTCGGCGAGGGGACGTCGCCCGCCAGGCGGATGCGCTCGCCCCGCCGCGCGGGGTCGGCGTTGGGGATGGCCGAGAGCAGGGACTGGGTGTAGGGGTGGAGCGGCTCGTCGAAGAGCGGCTCGGTGGGGCTGTGCTCGACGATGCGGCCAAGGTACATCACGGCGACCTCATCGGCCAGGTACTCGACTACGCCGAGGTCGTGGGTGATGAAGAGATAGGTGAGGCCGAACTCCGCCTGGAGATCGCCCAGGAGGTTGAGGATCTGCGCCTGGATGCTCACGTCGAGCGCGCTCGTCGGCTCGTCGCAGACCACGAAGTCGGGCTCGACCGCGAGCACCCGCGCGATGCCGATCCGCTGCCGCTGCCCACCGGAGAACTCGTGGGGGTAGGCCGTCGCGGCGGCAGGCGGCAGGCCCACGCACTCGAGCAGGTGCGTCACCCGTTCCCGCCGCTCGGCGGCGTTCCCGCCCAGGCCGTGGACGTGCATCCCCTCCTCAACGATCTCGCGCACCATCATCCGCGGGTTGAGGGACGAATAGGGGTCCTGGAACACGATCTGCGCGCGGCGGCGGAGGCGGCGGAGCTCTTCTTCGCTGAGAGTCATCAGGTCGGTGCCGTCGAAGCGCACGCTCCCCGCTGTGGCGGGCAGCAGGCGGATCAGGGTCTTGCCCAGCGTCGTCTTGCCGCAGCCCGACTCGCCGACGAGCGCGGCGGTGCAGCCCCGGCGGATCGACAGGTCCACGCCGTCCACGGCCTTCACGTGGCCCACGACGCGCTTGAGGACGCCCTTGCGGATCGGGAAGTGCATGGCCACGCCGCGCGCCTCGACGAGTGGGCCGTTTGCCGGCGCGCCGGCCGCCCTCCCCTCACCCGCTTCCACCAGGGTGATGACGGCGCCCCGCCCTCCCTCCTCGCCGTAGAGGTGGCAGGCCACCAGGTGACCCGGAGCGGTCTCGGCCAGCGGCGGCTCCGTGCCCCGACAGGGCTCGAAGGCATGTGGGCAGCGGTCGCAGAAGCGGCAGCCTGGCGGGAACTCCGAGGGCCTGGGCACCCGCCCGGCGATGCTCTCGAGCCGCTGGCGGCGCCGGTCGCGGCTCGGCCGGCAGCGGAGGAGAAGCTGGGTGTATGGATGCCGCGGCCCGTCGCCGGCGAAGAGGGCGGGAGCGGGCGCGGTCTCGACGATCTTCCCCGCGTACATCACGGCGACGCGGTCCGCCATCTCCGCCACGACCGCCAGGTCGTGCGTGATGAAGAGAATGGCCGTGCCGAGTGTCCGCTGGATGTCGCGGAGCAGGTCGAGGATCTGCGCCTCGACGGTCACGTCGAGCGCGGTGGTCGGCTCGTCGGCGATAAGCAGCGCCGGCTCACACGCCAGGGCCATGGCGATCATCACCCGCTGCTGCATCCCGCCCGAGAGCTGGTGGGGATACTGGCCGAGCCGGTCGGCGGGGTCGGGCATCCCGACGAGCCGCAGCGCGTCAACGGCCCGCTCGACTGCCTCGGCCCGCGAGACGTCCTGGTGGCGGCGGATCGCCTCGACGAGCTGGGTCCGCACCGACAGCACGGGGTTGAGGCTCGTCATGGGCTCCTGGAAGACCATGGCGACCTGGCCGCCACGGTAGTCCCGCCGCTCGCTCGCCGTCATGGCCAGCACATCCTGGCCGTCGAAGCGGATTGAGCCGCCTGCGATGTAGCCTGTGGGCCGCGGCACGAGCTGCATGATCGACAGGCCGGTCAGCGACTTGCCGCAGCCAGACTCCCCCACGAGGCCCAGCGTCTCACCCCGCCGGATGCTCAACGACACGCCGTCCACGGCGCGCAGCGGCTCGCCGCCCGTGCGGAAGTACGTCTTCAATCCTTCGACCTGGAGGAGCGCCTCGCTCATCGCAGCTCCTCCCGCACCCGCAGCCTCGGGTCGAGCGCGTCGCGGAGCGCGTCGCCAAACAGGTTGGCCGACAGCACCAGCACGAACATTGCCGCGAAGGCACCCGCCAGGCTCCACCACACCACTGGGTCGCGGCCCAGCTCGCTCCGCGCCTGGTCGATCATCGAGCCCCAGCTATACGTGTCCGGACCCACGCCCACCCCGATGTAGCTCAGCACCGCCTCCGCCAGCACCAGGCCGCTGAACCGCAGCACCACGCTGATCAGCACCAGGTGCATCACGTTCGGCACCACGTGGCGGCGGATGACCCTGAACCGCGAGACGCCGAGCGCCAGCGCCGCCTGCACGTACTCCCGCTCCCGCAGCTTCATCGACTCGCCCCGCAGCACGCGGCACAGCCCGATCCAGCCCGTCAGCCCCATCACCACGCAAAGCTGCACCAGCCCCCGCCCGAACACCAGCATGAACGCCACGACCAGCAGCACCCACGGGATCGAAGCCAGGGTGCTGTAGAAGTACTGCACCGCGTCGTCGAGCCACCCGCCGAAGAAACCTGCCAGCACCCCGAGAAAGATGGCGAACGGCACGGCGATGAGCGTCGTGAGCCCACCCACGATCAGCCCCGTCCGCACGCTCTTGAGGGTCTTGTAGAGCACGTCCTGCCCCGTCTTGTCGGTGCCCAGCAGATGACTGCCGGGATGTCGCAGGGGCGGGTGGAGGCGCTTGACGACGGTCTGGCCGCCTTCCTCGACCTCCACGGTCTCCTTCATCAGCGAGACGCGCGCCAGCGGCGCCGAGTAGGTGCGCTCCTCGGTTGCCAGTGGGACGAGCAGGCGGTCGAGGATCGAGCGCGCCGGGCCGAAGACAGGTCTGCCGGCCCGGGTCACGCGGGGCCTGCCGCTGGGGTCGCGCTCGGCGTCGCGCCAGTTCACGCTGTCGAGCGCCGCGATCAGGACAAATACGCCCAGCACGGCCATCGAGCCCACGGCGAGCCGGCTCCGCCGCACCTCGCGCCAGGCGTTCCGCCACATATCCTGCCGCCGCGCGTGCAGCCAGAAGGCCAGGACGCCGGCGACCGTCGCGGCGAATGCCGCGTTCGACACCAACGGCACCCGCCCCTCTGCCACCACAGGCCACCGCAAGGCCCTCTGCATCCCGAAGTAGACGCCCGCCGCGAGTGCGCCGAAGATCACGACGCTGCCGAGCACCTTCACCACGTCGAGCAGCGACGGCCCGCCGTAGAGATTCCGGTTGTCACCCGCCCCCAGCGTGATGCGGGGATCGGCCAGGGTGTAGCTGATGTCCGTCATCAGCAGGCCCACGATGTAGAGGATGGCGCTGATGAAGACCATCGAGCGCACGACTGCAAAGTCCTGCCCCTGGATCGCCGTGATCGTCATGCTCCCGAGGCCAGGGATCGCGAAGAACGACTCCAGGATCAGGCTGCCCATGAACAGGAAGGGGATGGCGGTGACCGCGCTGGTGAGGATGGGGATCATGGCGTTCTTGAGCACGTGGCGGAAGAGCACGGCACCCTCGCCCAGCCCCTTCGCCCGAGCGGTCCGGACGTAGTCGCGGCCCATCTCCTCGAGCATCACCGTGCGGTAGTAGCGCACCGACCCGCCGATGCCCGCCACAATGCCGATGATCACCGGCAAGACCACGAACTTCGGCATCGCCGCACTCCAGTCGAACCCCGAGATGGGGAACAGCCGCAGCCACTGCGCGAAGACGAACTGCCCGCCGATGATGTAGAAGAGCGAGGAGACCGACATCATCAGCACGCAGGCCACCGTGCCCCAGCGGTCGAGATATGTCCCGCGGCAGAAGGCAATGATGAGAGCCGTCGTGATGTTGACGGCCATGCCGAGGAGGAAGGTCGGCACGGCGATGGAGAGGCTCGGGCCCATGCGGCGGCGGATCTCGCCGCCGATCTCGCGGCCCGTGACGTCGCTCTGGCCAAGGTCAAAGACCAGCAGGCGGGCACACTTCTGGAAGAACAGCGTGTTCGTGAGGGTGCCGAGGCCGCGCTCGTCGGGGTTGTAGAAGCGGGGGAGATGGTAGTTGTGCTCGCGCTTCCAGGCCTCGACGGCCTCGGGCGTGGCGTGCTTCTCGCCGAGGATGCGGCGGGCCATGTCGTCGGGGGTGTTGACGACGAAGAAGAGGCCGAACGTGAGCATCATCACGCCGAGAACAATGGGCACGGCGTAGAGCAGGCGGCGGATGATGTAGGCGACCATGGGCTACGCCTCCCGCAGGTGTCGCACGGCGACCCACACAGCGGGCACAACGGCGAGGACAAGCACGATGACGAACACTGCGACAGGCGTCCAGCGGGGCCGGTTCCAGGCCTCCCGCTTCTCCGCGCGGAGGCCTGGGTCGATGCGGCGGTACTTCAGGGTGTTGTTGGCCATGGGGTTGGGGTAGGCGTTATGGTACCAGTCGTGGATCAGGGCGAAGGAGATGTCGTGGTAGCCGAAGAGCCAGGGAGCGTCGCGCTGCATGATGCGCTTCATCTGGCGGATGATGGCGAGGCGCTCGGGAGTGTTCTCCATGTGCCGCATCTGCTCGAAGAGGCGGTCGAAGTCGGGGTTGGCGTAGTTGGCGTTGTTCTCGCTGCCGCCTCGTGTGCGGGCGTTGGGGCCGTAGAGGAGGAAGAGGAAGTTCTCGGGGTCGGGGTAGTCGGCGGCCCAGCCCCAGGCGATGAACTGGTAGTTGCCGGCGCGGACCTTCTCCTGGAAGCGGTTCCAGTCGGTGGTCTCGACCTCGAGGTGGATGCCGAGCTTGCGGAACTGCTTGGACACGAAGTTGAGCCGTGGCCGCAAGGCGGGGCTGGCCCACCCGTTGGTGAAGCGGATGGTCAGCGGCTTGCCGTCTGTGCCGAAGCCGCCGGGGTAGCCGGCCTCGGCGAGCAGGCGTTTCGCCTCGTCGAGGGAGCGACGAACTGGGCGCCGCCGCTCCGCATCCCAGCGGTAGACGAAGGGGTTAATCCCCGCCTCGCCGTCCTCGTGGCCGAAGATGCCGGGCGGCGTTAGGCTGTGTGCGGGGGTGGCGCGGCCGTTGAGGAAGATGGCGATCTCCTCCTCCACGTCGTACGCGATGCTGATGGCCTGGCGCAGCTTCTGGCGATCCTCGCTGTAGCCGCCGATGACGGGGTCATCCATGTTGAACGAAAAGTAGTGGATGACGGCCGCAGGCGCGGCGAGCAGGCGGATGCCCTGGCGGGCCATGTCGTCGGAGAGGACGGGATCGCCCTGCGAGGTGAGGGTGACGGCCTGGTCGAACACGTCGCTGCTGATGCCGCAGGCGTCGTAGTAGCCCTGGCGGAACTTGTTCCACCGCGGGATCCATTCCCGCTCCATGCGATAGACCGCGCGGTCGATCATCGGCAGGCGGCGGCCAGCGTCGGCGAGCATGCCTTCGGACTGCATCAGCTCGTAGTTGGCCCGCGCGCGCCGGTCACCGGGGCGAGGCTCCGGCAGCTCCGGGTAGCGCTCCTCACGGAAGTTGGGGTTACGCTCGAGCACGATCTGGTTCGTCGGGTCGAACTCGGCCAGGACGTACGGTCCGGTGCCAATGGGGTTGCGCGCGAAGGTGATGCCCCGCTCGAGCAGGGGACGCTGGTTGTGGAACTCGATCGCCTCGCGCGGCACGGGGGCGAAGAAGGGCAGCGCCATCCAGTAGAGCATCTGCGGATAGGGATGGGGCAGGACGACCTCAAAGGTGTACCGGTCGATCTCGCGGACGCCGGGGAACGGGTAGGCGGCGTAGTTGAGCCTGATGGGGTCTACCTTCTCGTCCTGCTCCTGGTTGTAGAGCGGGCCGGCGGCGTCGGCGCGGCGCTTGCGCTCGGCGGCGAGGGCCTGCTCGAGGGCCTCGTTGTACTCGCCCAGGCCCAGCAGATTCTGCTTGAGCGTCGGGAGGATGGGGTTGGACACCCGCGGGTCGGCGAGGCGGCGAATGGCGTAGACGTAGTCGGCGGCGACCAGCTCCCGCGTCGCCGTCTGCTCGAAGTCCTGCACCGTCCTGATGCCGCGAGCGCCCTGCTCCGTGAGCCGGCGATTGCCCTCGACGAAGCAGGGATGGTTCTGGTAGAGGATGCCGGGCCGGATGCGGACGGTGTAGACGGTGGCCTCGATGGCCTTCTCCTGCCAGGTCACCTGTCGCGTCTCGGGCCTGGGCACGTCGGCCGCGGTGAGTGGGATCAACTCGTATGGCCGCTTGAGCAAGTGGTACTGGAACGGCGGCTCGACGATCTGGCAGAGCAGCTCGTACATGAAGGTGCCGTAGGCCCGGCCGGGGTCGAGGGTCTCCGGCTCGCTTCCGAAGGTCGTGTAGTAGGTGTTGGACAGTCGCTCGGAGGCGGGATACGGCGAGTTGCAGGCGGGCAGCGCCATCGCGGCGACGGCGAGAGCCCAGAACAGGGCGCGCGGGCGCCCCGCCTGGCGGCCCGTCGTCCGGCGTCCTCGTGCGCTGCCGTCACGCATAGGCTATCGCTGCGCCCCCTCCAGGCCGAGGTCCAGGCTGCCCTGGCCCTTCGCGCCCTTCGCCGAGTGGACGGCGAGCAGGTTCTCGCCCTTGCGCAGCAGGCCAACGGCCGATGGGTCGAGCGCGATGGCTGCATAGCCTCGCCCGGCGCCGCCGATGGCCCTGCCGACAAGCTCGCCGTTGAGATAGACCTCCGTCTCCTGGTCCCGTGCGGCACTTAGCCGCAGCCGCAGCGCCGCGAAGTCGGTGGTGGGGAGCGAGAAGGTTCGCCGCAGCAGGATGTGGCGGGCGTGCCAGCCCTTGGCCTTGCCGCGGCTGCTCTTGACGGGCGCAGCCAGGTCGGCCCACTGGCCGTCGTCGAAGCCGGGCTTCTGCCAGCCTGCCAGGCCGTCCCACACCACGTCCCTGGCGGGCGGCTCGCCCTCGGGGTCGCCCCACTGGTGGGCCTTCCAGGTCTGGGGCGTCGCCTCAGACGTCGCGGCGATGGCGGTCCACAGGCGGGGCGGACGCGGCAGGGTTCTCTCGAGCTGGGCCATGGCCCGCTGGCCGTAGTGATGCCAGTACTGCCAGGAATAGTCGCGGATGGTGGACCAGGCCTCGTAATACTTGCGTCCCTCGTCGACCCACCGCTGGTTGTCGGCCATGAGCTTCTGGGCAGGGGCGAGCTGAGGATTGTCCTTGCCCACCAGACGCTCGAGGCTCTCGAGCAGCTCCGAGGCGCGGTAGACGTCGCCCTCGCGAATGTCGTTCTCGATGGCCTCGAGGGTCAGGGTCACGCTCTCGCGCTGGCGACGGGCTGCGGCCCTGAGCTGCTCGCCCAGCGGCCGCTGGCCGGCTGGCAGGGCGGCGACGGCGGCGGCGAGCTCGTCCCACTTCCGCCCCTCGTAGAGCGCCCGCGCCTTGGCGACGGGAGCGGGGACGTCGCGCCCAAAGGCGCTGTGCGGCGCGCCGAGGATGCGGAGGGTCTTGCGCGGCAGAGCGTAGAAGAGGGCCATGCCGCCCGTGGTGTACTCGGGGCCGCACCAGGTGTAGATGCCCGGGGTGCGGCCGCTGAGGTTCTCCGGGTTGGGCTGGCACACGAGGCCGCCGTCCCAGGTCCGTGCGAGGTCGTAGTACCAGCGCTGGTGGTCGAGGAAGGTGCGCAGCTCCTCGCGGCTGGCGAGCGAGGCGGCGAGGGGCCCCCAGAAGAAGGAGAAGTAGGCGCCCGTGTGGCCGTCCTCACGATGGGGGTAGCTCGCCGCGACGGAGCGGCTGAAGGCCCGCACGGCGTCCTCCTCTCCCCCCAGCAGATGGAAGGCGACGGCGGCCAGTGCATTCTTGCCGTTGCCGCTCGGCCCTCGCCACGGCACGTGGTCGCCGTAGGGCACCCAGCCCTTACCCGCGTACTTCTTGAAGAAGGCCCGCGACGCCTCGATGGCCTTCTCGTTGACCGCGACGCCGCACTCCCGCGTGAGGATCAGGCCGATGAAGCACGCGAGGCCCACCTGGTTGACGGCGCCGTAGCCGCCCCACGGGCTGCTGTGGCCCCACGACGCACACTTCATCTGCCCCATGGCCAGCAGCTTCGCCAGCTTCTCAAGCTGCGGCAGCACCGTGCGGTCGCCTGTGGCGAGGTGGTACTCGGCCAGGAAGATGGCGTTGTAGCCCGCGGGCCAACTGTTCAGCCCCACCCCCTCATAGTCCTGCTCGGAGAGCCAGTAGGCAGCGCGCCGCGCGTTGTCGAGGTAGCGTGCGTCGCCGGAGGCGAGCCACAGCAGGCCGTCCCACATGGTCGCCATGCCCAACTCGCCCTGAACGTGGCCGTCGGGGTACTGCACCGAGGCGAGGTAGGCGCAGGCCTTCTCGACGACCCGCGCCGACTTCGGGCAGTCGGCAGGCCACGTCGGGCTGTAGGCGCCGAGCACACGTAGGGTGAGGCCCACCGTCCTGCTCTCCCGGCCGCGTTGGACGGTGAGGGTAAGCCGCCCGCGCCTGGCCTCGGTCTCGCTCTCGGCGATGGCGTTGCCCAGCGCGACCCGCGGGTCCTGGCCTTCAGGGAAAGGCGTGCCGTTGGCGCCGAGCAGCACGTCGCCGGCCTCGAGGAGCCCGTCGGCCGGAGAGCCGGGAGCGACGTCGGCCACGTGGATGCGGTGGCCCTCGACCCAGCCGCGGGCGCCCGTGGGGCCGAGGACGACCTGGCGGCCCTTCCACGTAGCGTGGGGCGACCAGGTGACCGCACGCGCCCACGCGGCGCCGCCGACACTCAGCAGCAGCGACGCGAGGACGGCGACGCTGCGGTTGCATACTCGCTTGCCCATGCGTCGTCTCCTACTTCTTCATCGCCGCTTCGATCTGCTCGATGGCCTTCTTCGCCGCCTCGCGCGCGCCCTTGTCCACGGCCTTCTCGGCGAGGGTCCTGAGCGCGGGCAGCGCGGGAGCAGCGGGCCCGCCCAGCTTGCCCAATGCCTCGGCGGCCTTGCGGGGGACGGTGCGGCGCTCGGGCTTCAGCAGCTCGATCAGATACGGCACCGCTTTGCCCGCGGCGCCCATGCCAGCGAGGAGCTCGACGACCCGCGGCGTGCCGTCCCACATCCCCTCGGGCGGGGCCTCGAGGACGCGGAGCAAGGCGGGGATGGCAGGCTTGTAGTCCTTGCCGTGGCGGTTGAGGATGTCCATGGCAAAACGCTTGGCTGCCCAGCCGCTCTCGCGGATGGCCATGGCGCCGACGGCCGCCTTCAGGAGAAGCTCCTTGTCGTCTGTGACATTGCCCCTCGCCAGGGACTCGAGCGCGCACTTGCGCACCCAGAGGTCGCCATCGACGGCGGCCTCGGCGAGCGCGGGGGCGGCCTCCTTAGCGTCGGCGCCGATGCTGCCGAGCGCGACGGCCGCGCCGGCACGGACCCACGCATCCTTGTCCTTGAGGGCCTCGGTCAGAGCCGGCATCGCGGGCTTCGCGCCGGCCTTCAGATCGGCCAGGGCGTCGGTTGCGCTGCGGCGGACCCGCCAGTCCTTGTGCTTGAGGGCCTCGATCAGCTTGGGCACGACCTCCGGGCCCTTCTTCGCCATCGCCTTGGCCGCCGCGAGCCGCTCGTCGGGCAGCTCGGCGCCGAAGGCTCTGAGCAGCTCCTTCTCCGACTTGCCCTCCAGGCCCTCCGCCGGAGGGGCCGCGCAGCCGCACGGGGCCAAGAGCAATGCGCCGAGCACCATCGTGATGACTAGCCTGTTCATGATGCCTCCTCACTTCCTCCCTGGCCTGGCGGCGCGGAGACCGACGTCGAGGGTCCCCGACCGGCCTTTCTCGCTCCACACGGCTAGCACGTTCCGCCCCTTGCGGAGCAGCTCCGGGGCCTTGTCGTGGAGCGGCACCAGCTCGTCGGGCCGTCGCGGCGTGCTGATGATCTCGACGAGGCGGTAGCCGTTGAGATACACCTCCGTGCCCTCGTCACACGCCAGGATGAGGGCGAGGCTCCCGTAGTCGGTGTCAGCAAGGTCGAAGGTCTTGCGCAGGGCGATGCGCTGCTTGGTCCAGTGGGTGCCCTTGCCCTTGCGGGCCTGGAACGGCCCAGCGCCGGTCGGCCACTTGCTGTCGTCGTACTCGGGCCGCTGCCATCCCGGCCCTGGCTGGCGCGTGGTGCTCTGGGCGTAGTGCCATTCCTGTGGCTTCTCCGACGACTGGGGCACGAGGGTCTCCCACCTCGGCTGCTCGGGCAGCGGGCCGGCCTCGGCGAGTGCTTTGGCTGCGAGCTTGCCATAGTAGCTGTCCTTCCGCCGGGCGAGGTTCTCCATCGCGCGACGGGCGCGGGCGTGGCTGGTGTAGCCGCGGAGCGCGTTGTAGTACTCCTTGCCGACCTCGATCTCCGCTGCGACGGCCTCGGTGCCCAGGCTGCGGGCCAGCTCCGCCATCTTCGGCCGCTCCTCGCCGAGCAGGCGCCGGAGGGCCTTGAGCTGCTCTGAGGCGAGGAAAACGTCGCCCTTCTGAGCGTTCGCTTCGACAGCTTTCAGCGTCAGGGTGACGCTCTGCTCCATCCGCTCGTAAGCGCGGAGCATGCCCTCGGCGTAGGCCCGCTCGGCGGGTGCTGTCCGTTTGGCCGCGATGGCCCGGAGCCTGGCCACAGCCTCATCCCACTTCTTCCCGTGCCAGAGCGCGACGGCCGGGCGCAGCGATTCGGGCGGACGCTGTGCGAAGACGCCCTTGTCGGCGCCGAGGATCCGCAGGGTCTTGAGGGGGATGGCGTAGAAGAGCGCCATGCCGCCCGTGGTCCACTCAGGTCCCCACCGCGTGTAGGTGCCCGGCGTGCGGCCCGAGAGGTTCTCGGGGTTGGGCTGGCATACGAGGCCACCGTCGTGGGTGCGGGCCAGGTCGTAGTACCACGTCTGCTCGTCGAGGAACTTGCGGAACGACGCCTTCGACGCCCGCCAGGCGCCCGGCGGCCCCCACAGGAAGCTGAAGTAGGCGCCCGTGTGCCCCTCCTCGCGATAGCGGTAGGACGCGGCCACCGTCTCGGCGAAGTCGCGCACCGCCCGCTCGTGGCCGCCCAGCAGGTCGAAGACGATCGCCGCCGAGCCGTTCTTGCCGTTCCCGCTCGTCCCGCGCCACGGCACGTGATCACCGTAGGGCACCCAGCCCCTGCCGGCGTACTTCACGAAGAAGTCCGCCGAGCGCTGCATCGCCCTGGGATCGACCTCGATGCCGGCCTCCTGGAACAGGGCGAGGGAGATGAAGCACATCAGGCCGATCTGGTTCACCGCACCGTAGCCGTCCCAGGGCATGCGGTGGCCCCAGCTCCCGCAGAGCATCTGGCCCGCGGCGGTCGCCTTCGCCAGCCCCTCGAGCTTCGGCACCACGGTGGGATCGCCCGTCGCCAGGTAGTACTCGGCGAGCAGGATGCCCGCGAAGCTCCGCGACCAGCCCTGGTAGCCCGACGTCAGCGGGTCGTCGAGCACGCGATATGCCGTGCGGCGCACGATGTCCAGATACTGGATGTCGCCCGAGGCGAGCAGGAGGAGGGCGTTGAACTCGCGATGGCCGGTCGTCCCGCGGTCGGGCACCGAGTGGTCGGCGACGAAGCGGCAGGCCTCGGCGAGGATGGTCTGTGACTTCTTGCACTCGAAGGGCCACGTCGAGCTGTAGGCACCGAGCGCCCGCAGCGGGATCTCGACGCGCTGCCGCTTCCCGTCGCGGAGGACGTCGAGCTTCAGCGCTCCGCCCGACCGGCCCGCCTCGGCCTCGGTGATGGCGCGGCCCACGGCCACGCGGGGGTCGGAGCCTTCGGCGAACGCCGTGTCGTTGACCCCAATGACAATGTCCCACGGCCGCAGCAGCGTCTCCGCCGGACTGCCTGGGTGGACGCCCTTTACGACGATCCAGTGCCGCGCCACATAGCCGAAGGCGCCCGTCGGGCCAAGGGTCACGGGCAGGTCGTGACGGCGGATGTAGGGGACGACGTAGCGAAGCTCGCGGTCACCCGCCGCGTCGAGCCCGAGGGCCGGGCCGCTCAAGGCGAGCATCCACACGCACAAGCCCCACCGCATGGCATCGACGCGAAGCAGGAGAAAACCCGTCCTCATCGTTTCGCTTGTCCTTTCGTGCTGGGACCGTCAACGGGTCTTGGCCTTTGCTTCCGCGAGCAAGGCAAAGGCATGCACGAGGCAGGCGCCGCGGAAGTAGAAGTCAGGGAACGGCTTGCCCTCGACCGTCTTGCGCGGCGCCTCGTACGCCTTCGGTAGCGGGCACGCGCCATCCATGAAGCGGACGTAAGCCAGGCGGGCCTGTTGGACGGCCGCCGTCAGGTACGCGGCGTCCCCGGTGTGCTTGTGCCACTGGAGCAGGCGGATGATCTCGCGCGCGTGGGGCGTCGGGGTGTTGGCCTTCGAGAGATCGCGCACACGGGCCGCCGGCTTGTGGGCGGGGTCGTAGCCGCCGTGGAGATAGCCGCTGTCGCGGGTGGCCAGGTACATCTCGATGCTCTTCTCCGCCTGCTTGAGTTTCTCATCGCCAAGGATCAGCCTCGCCAGCTCGGCCAGCTTGTCGGCGAGACGCGCATGGGCGGCCCTGATCCGCACGGCCAGCTCGGCGGCGTGGTAGCCCAGGCGGTCCGACTGGCCGCTCTTGTGGGGCTTGGTGCCCTTGACGTCGGGGTCGAAGGTGAAGGGGATGAAGCCAAACTCCCTGGCGCGGGCGATCTGCACGTCGAGCACCTTGCTCAGGATCTGCGCCATCTGCCGCTTCACGGCGGCGTTACTGGTCGCCAGGTAGGTGCAGACCCACAGCCGCAGGTGGGCGCCCTGGTGGGCGGGGAAGCCGGCGAGGCTGCCCATGCGCCTGTCCTGGCCCGTGTAGTCGCCGTGGCGGCAGTAGATGCAGCGCGCCTGGTCCCAGTAGTGGGCGTTCCACACGCCGAGGGCGTAGCGCTCGAGGGGCGCCAGTTCGTCTGGCTTCGCGGCGGGGAGCTTGGCCAGCAAGTCGAGGAAGGGCACTGTGTCCTTGATCTCGTGGTAGCAGGCGCCGTAGAGCAGCTTCGAGGGGCCTTTGAAGTAGGTGGGGCAGTCGTGCTCGAAGTCCCAGCCCAGGTGCTCGCCCCACGGGTAAAGGTCGGCGGGGCCGAGGGTGTGGGTGAACCACCAGGTGAGCGCCTTCTCGGCCTCGGCCCTGTATTTCGGGTTCCCCGTGATGCGGCTGAGGTCGATGAGCAGGGTGTAGAGGGCGCGGTCCTCGTAAGGGTCGCAGCCGTAGACGGTGACCTTGTGGGGGCCTTCGCCGCCGAGGCCGGCGGGGTAGTTCAGGCACGTGTTGAAGTCGAAGCGGTTGTAGACCGGGTAGTTGCCCACGCGGTCGGGGCCGGCGAAGAGCGGGTAGGGGCCGATCCGCGGCTCCGCCTCGCGGGTCAGCAGCACGGCGAAGAGAGGGCTGTGGACTCTGCCGTAGCGGTCGCGGCCATACTTCAGCATGCAGTCGGCGAAGTCGGTGGCCGCCTTGAGGAAGTCTATCTCGCCGCGCTCGGACGGACTGGAGCGGAGGCCCGCCGAGGCCGGGACGTGGCAGACAACGACGGCGGCCAGACATACGGCGGCGAGCCGATCTTGCATAGCGGGGGCGTCCAACGATGAGCGTGTCGTCCGCGTCGCCTGAGCGCGGCCCCCGCTAGTGTACCGGGATCGCGTCTCGGCGTCCATTCCGCTTCCGCGGGAGAGTCTGCCCCCGGTTCTTGGGGTTCCTTCCTCGCCCGTCCGCGTCGTCCTCGTCGTGCTCGACGCTGCCGCCGCAGCGCCTGGTGACCACCGACGCGCCCCGATCTCGACCACTCGGCAGGAGCCTCGCCCAGCAGCCCGTGGTGTTGGGCGTGCACTTCGGGAGCGGCCGCTCTC
>CAZDNN010000051.1:0-19411 GCA_964506385.1 uncultured Planctomycetota bacterium | reverse complement strand
CCATGTTAGGCGGGTCGCGCTCATTTCGGATCTACACGCGAACCTCGTCGCGCTCGACGCCGTGCTCGCGGACATCGACCGCCTCGGCGTCGACGAGATCGTGTGCCTGGGCGATATCGTCGACCTCGGGCCGCAGCCGGTCGAGCTGCTTGCGGAACACCACGCCCAGCCCCGCCCACAGCGTGTAGGCCGCCACGGCCGGCGCCAGCCACCGCGCGGCATCCAGCTCCCACGACAGGCCCTCGACGGTCCGCGCCTTGAGGAAGAACAGCCGCAGGGTCGAGTACGCGCAGTCCGTCCACGTCCACGCCTCGCGGCGCGCGGCCGCCACCTTACGGTGCCCCACGAACCCCAGCGCGGAAGCCGCCACGGCCAGCGCGACGATCGCCGGCCACCGCCACCGCGCCCACGCCCCGCGCAGCCGACGCCGCCAGGCCCACTCGCCCGTCCCATCGTGCGCCATCCCCGGCTCCTCACACCGCCTCATACAACCCGTCGATCTCGCCCCGCGACACCGCCGCAACGATGGCCCGCGCACCCCCGCGCCACACGCCGGATGCCCCGACATGCGCCGGGCGCACTCCATACCTTACCTGCTTCGCCGCCAGTGTCAAAGGGATGCGGGCCGGGCATGCAGCGGCCTGCGGGGACCGGTCCCCGCAGGCCGCTGGCCGTGGGCTCGAAGAGGGGGGGCTCAGTAGGCCTGGGCGACGTAGCGTTTCCAGAGCGCCTCGAACTTCTCGAGGGAGCAGCCGAAGGTCTCGGCGAGCGCCGTCTCCTGGTCCGCGCCGTCCTTGATCTTCAGAGTGAACTGCCCTGTGCGCCGCGCCGAGCCCTTGGTGACCATGAAGTCAACGAGGCTCCAGGCCTGTGCGTAGGAGTCGAGATCCGTGGCGGGGAAATCGGCCGTCAAGAACTCCCGCAGCGGCTTGGCCTTGCCGCTCTTGACCAGGCTCTTGGCCCGTCGGCGCATGGCGGCGAGCCGCGATTTCTTCGGCTCGACCTTGAACTCGAAGTACTGGGCGAAGCCCTCGTGGAGCCACGTCTCGATCTTGGCCTCCTTGTGGAAGAGCTGGAGGAAGACGTGGGTCATCTCGTGGACGAGCACCTGCTGGAGACGGGTGTGGTTGCTGCCCTTGAGATACAGGACGATGTCGGGATCGGTCTTCACGATGCGCGTGTAGCCGCCGCTGTCGGCCGCGCCGGGGCTGTGGTGCACGTCGGTGGCGAACTTGCGGAACTCCTCGCGGGACGCGAAGAGCTTCACCCGACACCGCCCCTCCCACACGACGCTGTCGTCGGCGACGTGGAACTTCTTGCGCAAGGTCCTGTACGCCCGCTCGCACAGCACCGCGTACTTCCGCCCGATGGCGGGCGGGACGGAGAACTCGAGCTCGAAGTGGGGGGTGGCGACCTCGTAAGGCGCGTGCTCGCCGCGGCTGAAGTGCAGGCTGCCCCGCTCCCCGGCGCGGGCCTGCGATGCCGCGAGCGCAGCAGCCACGGCTGTGAGGCACAGGATCCCTCGACGGACACGCCCGGCCGTAGACCACCAGCTCCCATCGGTGGTGTTCATCGCTTCCAGAAGCCCCCGCCAGATACAGGTCGCCTCCCTGTCCGCTCCCGCTACCCGGCCACTGAGAAGCAATCGGCGTGCCGGGAGCGAGGAACCGCCCGGAGGCGACCTGCCGTGGCGGCCTAACCATCTATCTGGCCAGCGGTTATGGCGTCTGCCACTGGGGCTGCGCCAGCGGCCAGGCCCGCCGGGTCTCCCGCTCGTCCCCCGTGTGGCGTGGGATCGGCCCCGTTAGGCGGGGCCAGGTGGCCGCCGCCGAGCCGTAGTCGCGCGGCCACGTCGCCATGGAAAGGGTCCACCTCCACTTCCTCATGTCGCGTCAGGACCCACCCCCGCCGGGCATCATGGGCGGCAGGAACTCCCCGGCCAAGACATCGCTTGCAAAGGCGCGGCGCACGCGGCATGTATGGGGCGCGAGAGGAGGCCGCGCGTGAGCGACCGCCCCATCCGCCGTCGCGAGCTCTGCCAGAGGTTGGCCGTGGGCGCCGCCGCAGTGGCGCTGGCGCCCGCCGACATGGTCGCCGCTCAGGAGGGCTTCAAGCTGAACACCATCGTCGCCTCGTCCATGTACGGCTGCCTGCCTCTCGCCGAGATCCTGCCCGAGGTGCCCAAGACGGGCGCCGAGCACATCGACATCTGGCCCCGCAGCCACGGCAACCAGCGCGAGCAGATCGAGGAGATGGGCCACGACAAGTTCGCCGCCCTGCTCGAGCGGCACGGCGTCAAGCTCGGGATGCTCACGCACTACGACCTGGGACCCTTCGGCCTCCAGTCCGACATGGCCTTCGGCCAGAAGTTCGGCGCGAAGATCCTCATCTGTGGCGGCAGCGGCCCGCGGGGGCTCGAGGGCGCGGAGCTCAAGAAGGCCGTCGGCGTGTTCGCTGAGAAGATGAAGCCGCACGTCGCCGCCGCCGAGAAGCACGGCCTGACCATCGGCATCGAGAACCACGGCAACAACCTCATCATGTCTCCCGACTCGATGAAGTGGCTCGCCGAGCTCGCCCCCTCGAAGCACATCGGCATCGCCCTCGCTCCCTACCACCTGCCCCAGGATCCCAAGCTCATCGCCGACCTCATCACGGCGCTCGGCGACCGCCTCGTCCACTTCTACGCCTGGCAGCACGGCAAGGGCTGCATGAAGAAGATGCCCCGCGAGGACGAACACCTCCAGATGCCTGGCCGCGGCCCCCTCGACTTCGTGCCGATCCTCGCCGCCCTCAGCAAGATCGACTACAAGGGCTGGACCTCCGTCTTCATGCACCCCACCCCGCGCGGCATCCCCATCATGGACACCGCCGCGGAGGTCACGGCCGAGATCGTCAAGGCGCAGGATTACCTCAAGCAATGCCTGAAGCACAGGCGATGACCGCGCTCCAACGCGGGGAAGCGAAGTAAGGGGCTACTCCGGGCCGTGACGCTGGAGCGTCGCCGCCTGCGTCCCGATCCGCCTCCGCCCGACGCTACGGCGGGCGGGCCGCTGGAGCATCGGGACGGGTTGGCGGTTGCCTTCTGGCATCTGGCATTTGGCATCGGGCGTCCGACAGTTGTCATTGCGAGCAAAGCGAGCCCTCTGATGGCCGAGAAGGTCCTCTTCATCATCGGCGACGCCACCGAGACGGTGGACACACTCTACCCCTACTACCGCGTCCAGGAGGAGGGCTTCGAGCCCGTGGTCGCCGCGCCCGAGAAGCGGCGCTACCAGATGGTGCTCCACGAGGTGAAGCCGGGCTGGACGATCACCAAGGAGTGGGAAGGCTATAGCATCGAGGCCGACGTCGCCTTCAAGGATGTCGTGCCCGAGGATTACATCGGCATCTTCTTCAGCGGCGGCCGCGCGCCCGAGTATATCCGCTACGACGAGGCCCTCGTCCGCATCACTCGCCACTTCTTCGAGACGGGCAAGCCCATCGGCTGCGTGTGCCACGGGGTCGAGATCCCGGCCTACGCCGGCTGCGTCGAGGGCCGGCGGATGGCCACGGTGCCGAAGTGCAAGTTCGACCTCGAGGTCTGCGGCGGCATCTTCGTGGACGCCCCCTGCGTCGTCGATGGCAACCTGGTGAGCGGCCGCACCTTCCACGACCACGGGCAGTACGTCGGCGAGTGGATCAAGCTGCTGCTCGCGGCCGGGGAAGCCGCTGCCGAGAGCTGACCGGGAGGGCGAGGCTCCCGCCGAGCCGCCCTCCAAAGAGGGCCAACTGGCGCTCGCGGCTCGGCAGGAGCCTCGCCCTCCCCCGGTCCGCCTGCGGAGCGGTGGCCGGCCCGACGCTCACAACGGGAGACCTCACAGAATGCGCGATGACCTGAACCCGTCCCGCCGCGCCTTCCTGAAGGCCGCGGCGCTGGCCGCGGCGCCCGCCATCATCCCCGCCACCGCCCTCGGCAGGGGCCGCACGTCGCCCAGCGATCGGATCGCGCTGGGGATGATCGGCCTGGGCTCAATGGGGCTGCGCCACGTCAAGGGGTTCGTCCAGGAAGACGACTGCCAGATCATCCGCCTGTGCGACGTCGATGCCGCCCGGCGCAGCGGCGCCGCCGGCGAAGTCAAGAGGGCCTACGACGGCGCGGAGGCGACGCAGCTCAACAACTTCGAGGACGTCCTGGCCGATCCCGATGTCGATGCCGTGGTCATCGCGGTGCCCGACCACTGGCACGCGGCGCTCGGCGTCGCCGCCTGCCGCGCGGGGAAGGACGTCTACGGCGAGAAGCCGCTGGCGCTGACCGTGCGCGGCGGACGGGCGATGGTCGAGGCGGTGCGCCGCTGCAACGTAGTCTGGCAGATGGGGAGCTGGCAGCGCTCGACCGTGCAGTTCCGCCGCGCCGCCGAGCTGGTCCGCAACGGGCGGCTGGGCAAGCTCCAGCGGGTCGAGGTGGGCCTCGCCGAGGGATTCCGCCCACAGGGCAGGCCCATGGCCTATCATCTTGCGCGGCAGCCGGCGATGCCCGTGCCCAAAGGCTTCGACTACGACCGCTGGCTCGGCCCAGCACCCTGGCGGCCCTATACGAAGGACCGCTGCCACTGGAACTTCCGCTGGATCCTCGACTACTCGGGCGGCCAGGTGACCGACGACGGCGCCCACCAGATCGACATCGCACACTGGGGCATGGGCGCCGACAGGACCGGCCCCGTCGAGGTCGACGGCACAGGGGAGTTCCCCACCGACGGCATCTGGGACGCGGCCTACCGCTTCCGCTTCCGCTGCCTCTACGCCAGCGGGGTGGTGATGCACGTCGCGTCGAGCAACTACATGCGAGGCGGCATCACGTTCATCGGCGACAGGGGCAGGGTCCACGTGCAGCGGGGCGGCTACATCGGCGCCGAGCCCGCGAGCCTGCTCCGCGAGCCCATCGGCCCGGGCGAGATCCACCTCGCCAGCCCCACGGAGGGCCACCGCCAGGGCCACCGCCGCAACTTCCTCGACTGCGTCCGCTCGCGCCAGGAGCCGATCACGCCCATCGAGGTGGGCCACCACTCGATCATCCCCGCCCACCTGGGCAACATCGCCATGCTCCTCGGCCGCAAGCTCCGCTGGGACCCCGAGCGCGAGACGTTCCCCGACGACCCCGAGGCACGCCGTATGCTCTGGAAGCCCCAGCGCGAGCCGTGGCAGTTCTGATGCTGGATGCTGGATACTGGACGCTGGATACTGGATGCTGGATGCTGGCCTCAAGCCTCCTCCCAGCTTTCCGCTGATGCGGGGAGACCCTCTTGAGCGCTAGGCTGTGTACGATAATTCGTAATTTGCGGCTTTCGCTGGCCTTACGGTTTCGAATTCGGCCGCCATTCGGCAAGGCGGTGTCTGGAAAACCAATTATCGTACACAGCCTAGTCCCCACTCGTCCCGATGCTCCAGCGTCGGGACGCACGCCGCGACGCTCCAGCGTCAGGGACCGGAGTTGGGGCCGTACTGCGCTTAGCCACGCTGGAGCGTGGTCATGCCCGTCCCGACGCTGGAGCATCGGGACGAGAGGGATCTCCCTCAGGCGGAGCGTGAGGTCTACTGTCACCGTGTCGGAAGTCTGCTGTGAGCGATCGCCGTGACAACTGGCTGCGGGCGGCGCGCTTCGAGCGGCCCGCGCTCATCCCGATGCGATTCCACGTCACGCCACCGTGTTGGAGCCACTACCCCCAGGACGCGCTCCAGGAGCTGATGGCCGACCACCCCCTCCTGTTCCCAGGCTTCACGCCGTCGGCCGACCCGATCCAGCCGACGTTCCCACCCTTAACCCACTCGTCCCGATGCTCCAGCGTCGGGACGGGGATGGCCACGCTCCAGCGTGGGGGAGCGAAGTAGGGGCCTACTCCGGCACGTGACGCTGGAGCGTCGCCGCGTGCATCCCGACGCTGGAGCATCGGGACGAGTGTGTAAGGGCCTACTCCGGCACGTGACGCTGGAGCGTCGCCGCGTGCATCCCGACGCGGGGGCAGCGGGACGAGTGTTGGTTCGGGGGAGGCAGGCTATCGCGCCGCGACCTTCCGCCCGCCGACGCGCAGGACGACGCGGAAGCCGACGTTGAAGACGGGCTGCCAGGGGTGGTAGCCGAGGCGGAAGGCCGAGCGGCAGCGCATGGGCCGGTCCCGCCAGGAGCCGCCGCGGACGACCTTCAGGCCCTCGGGCTTCCCGTCGTTGCGGCCGTCGCCGTCGCGGTAGGGGTAGGGCCTGTAGGCGCTGAGGGTCCACTCCGCGACGTTCCCGTGCATGTCGTGGAGGCCCCAGGCGTTGGGCTGGTACTTCCCGACCTCGCAGGCCAGCATCTCGCCGTCGTTGAAGCGGGGTTCCATCGGCAGGTAGGCGTCATTGGCGCTCGGCTTGGCGAGAGGCTTGGGGTTCACGCCGCGGACGGCCATCCGCTTCAGCGATGCGTCGCCCATGTTCGCCACCTTCGAGAAATCAGCGTCCAGGTCGCCGTAGAATAGCGGCTGGTCGCTTCCCGCGCGGCAGGCCCATTCCCATTCGGCCTCGGTCGGCAGGCTGACGGTTTCGCCGGCCTTCTCGCCCAGCCAGCGGCAGAATGCCACGGCGTCCTGCCACGAGACGCGGATGACGGGCTGCTCGGGCTTGTTGGCCGGGTAGCCTGGGGTGGTGTGGTCCTTCCAGTGCTGGTCGATGTAGCGGCTGTCGTGTGCGGGGTCGAAGACGTTGTACTGGCGGTTGGTGATCTCGGTGCGACCGATCCAGAAGGGCCGCTCGATGCGGACGCGCGCCAGCGGCCGCTCGTCGGAGCAGCCATTGGGGTCGCCCATGACGAACTCGCCGGCTGGCACGAGCACCAGGGTCATCTTCACCCCGCTGCCGAGCTCGATGTCGCGTCTCACCGGCCCGCCTGCCGCCTGCTGCCGCCGCTTCGCCTCCGCCGCATCAAAGGGCCACCCCTTGCACTCAGGCACCGGCGCCTTCTCTGGCTGACCGCTGACCGCTGACGGCTGACTGCTCGCGGCCGGCTTATAGGTGCTCTCGATCAGGGCCTCGGGGTCCTCGTTGATGTTGGCATAGAGCTTGCGGAACTTCGCGCGGAGGTCCCGCTGCTCCTTCATCCTGTCCTCGCCGTACTTCTCGCTCCAGCTCCCGAAGTCGGGAACGTTGAAGTCGATCCAGGTGTACAGGCGGTCCCAGGCTTCGGGGTCGAGCTGCACGCCGTGGTGGCCTTTGGCGAGCTTCTGGATCAGCTCGCTCGTGTTCGCGAGGTACTCGCCGGGCCGGAACATGTGGTAGTCGCTCTCGGGGCCGGGGCGCCGGACGTAGGGATGAAGGGCCAGGTACGACCTGGCGTAGCCGCCCCACCCGGCGCTGGCGTCAGCGAAGTTGGGCAGCGTCCTGCCGTCCTTGCGGGGCTGACCATTGTGGCATCGGGCGCAGTGGTGGTTGAGGACGGGCTGGACCTCGCGCTTGAAGCTGAACCCACGCGCGGGTCCGTGCCATGGCTGGATCTCGGCGGGGGCGCCCTGGCTGGCGAGTGTATGGCGATTGGGGGTGCCGTCGTGGGAGCGCTCGTGGCAGCCGACGCACGAGAGGATCTCGCCCGGCATCGCGACGAACCAGCTCCGCATGATCTGGAGCGCCCGCCCCTGCTCGTCCAGCGGCTGCACCGCCAGCGGCGTGTTCGCGGGCACGCGGAAGAGGGCCGAGCCGTCGGCCGCCACTGGCACGGTACCGAGCATCCGCTTGATGTCCCAGCCGCCCTCTTGTGTCACGCTCTGGTGCCCGCCGACGCGCTGGTAGGCGTAGTGCCACTCGAAGACGCGGAGCTTCCTCACCGTGCCCCTCGGCACGCCGGCCAGGCCGCCGCCGCGGTAGATGTCGATCAGGTAGACTACGGCGTCCTTCCGCCGCGGGTTCACCTTGTCCATGATGGCTGGCGGGCGGGTGCGCTTCGTGAGTGGGACGGGCTCGAGGAGCGCGTAGCCGGGCGTCTCGGCGAGGAGGAGCATGTTGTCGAAGACGTCCACGAGGTAGATGCCCCAGCTCTCGCTCTTCGTCGGCTGGCAGGCCACGAGGAAGTACTTCTCGCTGAGCGGCCAGGGGTGGAGGAACTTCGGCCAGGAGTTGCTGACGAGTCGGTCGGCGATCCGGGCCTCGACGGGCTTGCCGTAGCCTGGGATGCGCTGGACGACTCCGTCGGCCTCGTGGTTGCCCACGGCGGTGTCGAAGATGACGAGTTCGCCCATGCGCGGGACCCCGTGGTGGCCGGAGATGACGCCGACGATCTTCGTCGGATGGCCTGGGATGGCGCGCGCATAGTAAGTCGAGTTGGGCCAATAGGAGTTGCTGCCGTAGAGGGCCATTTGCTGGGTGCCGTCGGGGTTCATGTGGAAGAGCAGGCGGGTGAAGTAGTGGGGCGTGTCGGTGTATTCCCAGCGGGTGTACATCACGCGGCCGTCGTTCATCACGGTGGGGCACCAGTCGTGGTCCTGGTCGAAGCAGAGCTGGCGGACGCCCGAGCCGTCGGGGTTCATTATGTAGAGGTTGCTGACGGGGGTCTTGCCACCGACGCAGGGCACGCCGTGGTAGACCGCGGATGAGGCGAAGATGATGCGGCCGTCGGGCAGGTAGCAGGGGTCGTAGTTGTCGGTTTCAGTGATGGCGCCCTTGGTAACCTGGCGGGGTGGCCCGGTGGCCTTGCCCGTGGCGGGGTCAAGCCCGAGCTCGAAGACCTGCCAGCGGCTGTTGGCGTCGAGGCTCGAGAAGAGCAGCCGGTCGGCATCCCAGTGGAGGTCCACGTCGGCCACCTGGATATCGCGCTTGGGCCTGACCAGTGTGGTGATGGTGCCGCCAGGCCTCACGGGGGAGAGGACGGCGATCTGGTCGTCGTAGCCCTTACGGGGCAGAGCGCAGTTGCCCTGCCAGTTCTGCGGCAGGCCGAGCTTAGGGCCTTTCGCGCCACGCTGGACGAGCAACAGGCGCTCGAAGGCGAGCAGGGGGTTGCTCAGGAGCGCGTCGCGCTGGAGGGCGACGAGGTCGGCGGCGACCTTGCCTGCCTTCGCTGAGTCCCTGGCGGCCGCCGCCAGGTCGATCTCCTCGGCCTTCGCGAGGCGCTGCCTGAACTCGGAAGCGCGGGGGTAGGCGTCGCCGAAGGTCCCCGCCAGGTCGTCGATGGCGAGGCGCAGGGCCTTCAGATTCACCCGCTTGGCCTGGGCAATGGCGTCGGCCGCGTCCTGCCACTCGTGGAGCATCGCGGCGAGCTTCACGATGTCGGCGGGCGACCTGGCTGCCCTCGCCAGCGTCTGGGCCTCCTTGGCCGACGGGCTGGAGCGGAGCTGGCTGGCGTAGCGGTTGGCCACGGTGCGGCAGTCGCCTGGGGCCCAGTCGCCGTCCCAGATGCGGCGCTGCCGCTCGCGGCCCATCTGGATGCCCGCGCCGGGGAAGTCGCGTGCGAGCAGCTTCCACAGCGTCGCGCGGGCGGCGTCGCGCCGGAGCGCCTCCTCGAGTGGCACGGCGTCCACACGGAAGTCCATTGATGCGTTGCGGTTCTTCGCCGAGACGACGCCGATGAAGGCTTCGAGCATCTCGTACTGGCCGCCGAGCCGGTAGCACAGCTCGGCGCCGGGCTTCACCAGAATGCCGTAGGCGAGCTGCTGGCGGCCGATGCGGGGCCCTTTCGAGCGCTTGCGCTTGTCCCTGCTCGCCTGCGCTGGCGCGACCGCCTGCACGGCACCGCGGCTGACGGCCGGCTTGAGAGCGTGCAGCGGCGTCTTCTTCCCGTCCCGAGTAACCAGGACACCGTCGCCCCAGCATCCCGCCAGGTGGTCGTCGCGGCTGCCCGAGGTCGCGCTGAGCCACACGCAGTCGAGGCCGCGCACCCGGACGCGGATCCGCCGTGCGTTCTTGCTTCGGGAGGTCAGCCCTTTGCTGACGGCGGGGTTGAAGCCCCTGTCGTCCTTGGCGACGGGGTCCTTGAGCGTGGCGAGTCTGGCCTGCTCGGCCTGGGTCAGTGCCTCGCGCGAGGCGAGCATCGTCTCCTGCCAGGTGGCCTTGCGCTGGTAGAAGGCAGGGTCGGCAATGGCGCTTGCGGCAATCGCGGTGAGGAGCAGACAGATGGCGGGTCGGAGCATGGCTTGGCGTCCCTCAGGGGTCTCAGAACAACAGAATCGCCGCCTCCCAGGCAGCGCTTCGCAAGTATACAGTGTAGCGAGAATGGCGGCGGCACACAAGGCGGATACCGCGGCGGGCCGTGCCCACGCGCACCGTGCAGCAACGAGCGTGGGAAGGGGACTTGAGCGGGGCTACCAGGTCTTGCCGACGGGGATCTTGCCGTGTGGGTACTTGCTTGGGTACCATTCCCCGGGCCACCAGCCGCACGAGTAGGCCCAGGGGTCTACGTACAGATCCCTGGCCGAGAAGCCGCCAGGGAACGGGATGAGCTCGGCGTGGGCGTCGAAGAAGGCGACAGAGGTCCTGCCCGAGTGCCGGTTCGCCGGGCGGTCGGAGCAGCCGAAGCCCCCTTCGCGGCGGGCGTTGCTATTCTCCGGCAGCCCACCGATGTTGTACCCAGGGTGCTCCTCCATCAGCAGGATCCCGACCGTCGAGTTCACCACGTTGTCCATCAGCTTGAAGGCGCACTGCTGCGGGACCGAATAGCTGAGCTTGCCGTTGCCGTCGTTGTCCGACGGGCACTTGATGAGTGCCGGATCGCGGTAGTAGCGGAAGAGGGTCCCTTTGGTGGGCATCTCGGGCCATAGCGTGGAGAGGTCGCCCGATTGATCGGGATCCTTGGGGTAGAGCCACGTCGGCTGCCCGTTCGGCTGGCAGCCGCCCTGGGTGCCGGGGAGGATGTTCTCGTGGTTGTTGGCGTAGTTGCGGAACGCGACGGCGAGCTGCTTGACGTTGGCGATGCAGTTGGCCGCGCGCGCCTGTCGTGCCGCCCGCATGAGCACAGGGAGGGCCATCGCCGCCAGAATCATGATGATGGCGATCACCACCAGCAGCTCGATCAGGGTGAATCCGCCACGCGCTGTCGTCGTTTGGCGTCCGGCAACCATCGCATCAGCCCCTTCGCGATACGTCCCCGCCTGTGTGTCGGTCCTGCTGCGCGCCCGATGGGGCCCGCGCCTTGCCGGGGCCTATTATCATACCGCGCCGCTTCACCGCCGTCAACTGCTTCTCCAGCGAAACCCGGATGCCGCCAAACCCAAGAACCTCCGCGAACCGGCCGAGGCCTGCGCGGGGTGCGGAGAGGCCTTTGCTGAGGAGAAGGGGCTCCACCGCCGCCCAGGTCTCCCTGCTTCACGCACAGGGCCTTCCAGGCCATTCCGCCGCCAAGAACCGCCTGCCCCGTGGTCACGCGCTTTCGCGCTTGGCCTCCGGCTCCTCGCCTTCCGCGTCGTCCTGGTCTTCTGTCGCCGGGGCGGGCGGGAGTGCGGGGGCTTCGCCGCGGACGACGGCCTCGGTGATGGTGCACTCGGTGAGGTCGTGGCGTGAGGGGAGGTCGTACATGACGTCGAGCATGATGTCTTCGAAGAGGGCGCGGAGGGCGCGGGCGCCTGTGCCGCGGTCGAGGGCCCGCTGGGCGAGGGTGCGGAGGGCTCCCTCGGTGAAGGTGAGGCGGCAGCCCTGGAGGTCGAAGAGCTTCTGATACTGCTTGACGAGGGCGTTGCGTGGCTCGGTCATGACGCGGAGGAGGTCGTCCTCGCCGAGCGAGGTGAGGGCGGTGGTGACGGGCAGGCGGCCGACGAATTCGGGGATGATGCCGTATTCGACGAGGTCCTCGGGCTGGACCTGGGCGAGGAGTTCGCTCTTGCGGATGCCCTCGCGCTCGGGCTCGCTCTCGGCGGCCTTGGCGCCGAAGCCGATCTGGCTGGTGCCGATGCGCTTGGCGATGATGGCGTCGAGGCCGACGAAGGTGCCGGAGCAGATGAAGAGGATCTTGGATGTGTCGATGGGGATGTAGTGCTGCTCGGGGTGCTTGCGGCCGCCGCCGGGCGGGACGTTGGCGATGGTGCCTTCGAGCATCTTGAGGAGGGCCTGCTGGACGCCTTCGCCGGAGACGTCGCGGGTGATGGAGACGTTTTCCTTGGTGCGATGGAGCTTGTCGATTTCGTCGATGAAGATGATGCCCTGCTCGGCTCGCTCGCGGTCCATGTCGGCGACGCGCAGGAGGCGGAGGAGGAGGTTCTCGACGTCTTCGCCGACGTAGCCGGCTTCGGTGATGGTGGTGGCGTCGCCGATGGCGAATGGGACGTCGAGGATGCGTGCGAGGGTGCGTGCGAGGAGGGTCTTGCCGGAGCCTGTGGGGCCGATGAGGAGGACGTTTGACTTCTCGATCTCGACGTCGTCATCGGGGTCTTCGGGCGCGGGGATGTGGAGCCGCCGGTAGTGGTTGTGGACGGCGACGGCGAGGATGCGCTTGGCGTGTTCCTGGCCGATGACGTATTGGTCGAGCTGGGCCTTGATCTCGGCGGGTGCGACGAGTCGGGGTCCACCGTGTTCCGTGGCGAGTCGTCGCTGTCGCTCGACTCGGATGAGGGCGTGGCAGATCTCGACGCAGTCCTCGCAGAGGAAGAGGCCGTGGGGGCCGGGGATCATGATGTCCACGAGGTCGGAGCTTTTCTCGCAGAGGGAGCAGTAGGCGACGTGATGGGGGGGGGTGTCGTCGGGCATGTTCATTCATCCTTGGCCTTGTTGAGGACCTCGTCCACAATGCCGTATTCCTTGGCTTCGTCGGCGGACATGTAGAAGTCGCGGTCGGTGTCGCGTTCGACGACCTCGATGGGCTGTCCCGTGGTCTCGGCGAGGATGGCGTTGCCCTTGGCGCGCAGGGCGAGGAGCTCCTCGGCCTCGATCTTGAGGTCGAGGGCCGTGTGCGAGATCTCGCCGCGGACGTTGGGCTGGTGGATCATCACGCGGGAGTTGGGCAGGCAGTACCGCTTGCCCTTCGTCCCCGAGCTCAGGATGATCGCCGCAGCGGAGGCCGCCTGGCCGACGCAATACGTCGCCACGTCGCACGGCACGAAACGCATCGTATCGATGATGCCGAACATGCCAGCCACGGACCCGCCAGGGGAGTTGATGTAGAGATTGATGTCCCGGCCTTTCTTCTCGTTCGCCAGGTAGAGGATGGCCGCGATGGTGACGCTGACCACAGGAGCCGTGATGGGGGTCCAGATGAAGATGATGCGGTCCTTGAGCAGCCGCGAGAAGATGTCCATGTGCGAGCGGACGTTGCCCTCAGTCACATCGACGTACGGCATGGGGAAATCGGCCATCTGCGCTCTCCTCGCGCTACGGGTGTCCATTGGGATCCTCGCACAGGCCGACGGCGGCCGCCGCTGGCCTGCGCAGGCCATGCTCCGCGGCGGCGCTACTGCGGGTCCGGGGCGTTGCCCTCGTCGCCGGCCTGGGGCCTGGGCTCCTCGGCTTCGGCCTCGGGCTCCGGCGTGTCTGCCTCCTCGGTCTCGGCGGCGGGCCCGGCGTCCTGGATCTCGGCGTGCTGGACGAGGAAGTCGCGGACCTTTTCCTCCCGCATCTGCTGCCGCAGCGACCCCAGCCGCCCCGCCTCCTCGAGCTCCGCACGCACCTCGTCGGGCCGACGCTCGTAGTTCAACGCGATTGCCTGCACACGCTGCTCGATCTCGCTCTCGGTGACGAACAGCTTCTCCTGCTCGGCGATCTGCCGGTAGATGAAGTACAGCTTGCACTCGCGGACGCTCCCCTCCAGCGTCCGCTTCGCCTCCCCGGACACCAGCTCCTCGATCTGCTCCTCCGGCACCCCGCGATACAACAGCGCCAGCCGCTGACGCTCCATCGCGTGGTCCACCATCCGCTGAACCAGCCCGTCCGGCACATCGAACGACGTCAGCTCCAGCAGGCGGTCGTCGATCGCCGTCCGCACCGCCTCATCCGCATCGCGCTCCCGCGCGAGGCGAAGCTCGTCCTCCACCTCCTCCCGAAGATCCTCCAGATCCTCGAAATCCATCCCCTGAGCCCACTCGTCGGTGGCCTCCGGCGCCTCGAACCGACGCACCTCGTCAACCGTGATCTCCAGATCCACCTCCTGCCCCGCAAGCTCCGCCTCCGGGAACTCCGCAGGCAGCGTCACCTTCAGCGTCCGGCTCTCCCCAGCCGTCGCCCCCAGGAACGCGTCACGGAGACCCGGCACCGGCAGACCACCCACCGTCTCGTCACCGATATGCGCCCCAAGCTCATCGCGGCGCCACGCCTCCTCCCCATCCACCAACACCACCATATGCACCACAGGCACATCCGCCTCCCCAATCTCCGCGTCCTCGACGGTCTTGAACTCCCCCTGACGCATCCGTATCGCCTCGACCTGCCGATCCAGATCCTCCTCCGTCACCGCCACCGCAGGCCGCTGCACCACCAGCCCCTTGTAGTTGTCGAGCGTGAACTCCGGCACCACCTCCACCGACACCTCGAACCCCAGCGACTCCCCAGCCGTCATCTCCACCGCCTCGGCATCGATCTCCGGCGGCAACGCGAGATCCAGATCGTGCTCCTCCACCGCCGCCCGGAACCCCTCGTCGATCAACTGCTCCTTCACCCCCGCCGACACATCCTTGCCGAACCGACGCTCCAGCACGTGACGCGGCACGTGCCCCTTGCGGAAGCCCTTGATGAACACCGTCCGCCGCAGCTCCTCGTATGCCTCATCGATCTGCGCCGTCACCCGCTCCACGGGCACCAGCACCCGCACCAGCCTCCCGCACGGCCCAGTCTCATCCACAGTCGTCTCGATCGGAGGCAGCTCGCCCTCCTCCTCCTCGGCCTCAGCGCCCTCCGTGCGCTCCGCGGTGGGCGCCTCCGCCTTGTCGGGCGCGGCCTCCTCAGCCGTCTCCGTGGCAGATTCTGCCTCTGGCTCCGGAGCCTCGGCGGCGGGCCGCTCCTCGGGTGTCAACTCGGGCGCCTGCTCGTCCTGGGGCTCGGGCGCATCCTGCTCCGCCTTCTGATCGTCCATGCCGGCCACCTGCCTCCGTGAACGTGGGATCACACCGTCCAGATCGCTCTTGCCGCCCCCACCCGAAGCGTCCTGATCCTCGTCGTCCTCGATCGGGCTGGGGGACGGCGGGAGAGTCGGCCATCAACGGGAGACGCGCCCGAAGGGGCACGTCCTGGCCGTGCTTGCCAGCCGGCAAGCCCGCTGCGATGTGGGGCCAGAGAAATGGAGCGGGTGATGGGACTTGAACCCACGACAACGACGTTGGCAACGTCGTGCTCTACCACTGAGCTACACCCGCTCGCTCAGGGGGCGCTGGAGCCCCTTGCCGAGTTCTCTCTCAACATTGTACAGGAAGCGTCAGGCATGTCAAGTGCAATTCCCCCCTCGCCCATGTCCCGCCGGGCTCGGCACTTCGGGCGGCGCCGAGCCCACAGGCACGGAGGGATACTCGATACTGGATGCCGGACCCGCCGAAGCCTCAGCGCCGTGTCCCGCTCGTACCCCAGCCGCTCGGCCACCACCGCCGCCCACAGGGTGAGCACCGGCGCACGGTTCACTTTCACGATGTTCCCTGCCACGACTCGCCCTCCAGTACCAGCTTCCGCGCGTCAGGCGCTCCTGCGCGGCTTGCCATACTCTAACCGATGGCGGCATACAGTGCCAGAGGGACCTTCGTCACGGCACGCGAGCAAGCACCTTGTGCGGCTGGATGCTCCTCCCATCCTGGGCAACCCGGCACACGGCGAACGCACGGCCCTCGCCCATCGCGAGAACCTCGGCACCCGCCGGCGGCAGCTCGGCTTCGACGGACACCGCCTGGCCCTGGCAGAGGCGCACCGCGTCGTCGGAACCCAAATAGACCTGCGGCATCGTCGGCAGGCCGTCGGCGACGGAGATGAGGTGCCGCTCGGGGTCGAGCGCGTCGAGCGGCACGGCGGCGTCGAGGGTGAAGCAGCCGACCTCGGTGCGCGCGAGGGCCGAGCAGTAGCCGCCGACGCCAAGCTCCCGGCCGATGTCGCGGGCGAGGGCGCGGACGTAGGTGCCCGAGCCGCAGCGCACGTCGAGCTCGACGACCGGCCAGTCATAGCGGACCAACTCGATGGCGTGGACGACGACCCGCCGCGACGGAAGCTCAGGCCGCTCCCCCTCACGGGCCAGCTTGTAGGCCCGGCGGCCACCCACGTGCACGGCGGAGTGGGCGGGCGGCACCTGGTCGATCTCGCCGACGAATGCCTCGAGCGCGCCGCGGACCTCGTCGAGAGGCACGGGCTCGGCGCCGGGCGTCGGCGCGATTTCGCCCTCGGGGTCGTCGGTGGTGCTGGTGGCGCCGAGGGTGACCTCGGCGGCGTAGCGCTTCGGCTGGCTCTGGACGTAGCTGGCGAGCCGCGTGGCCTGGCCGACGCACAAGACGAGGACGCCGGTCGCGAAGGGGTCGAGGGTGCCCGCGTGGCCGACCTTCGTCTTGCGCGGCAGGCGCCGGCGGACGGCGGCCACGATGTCGTGGCTCGTCATCCCCCGCGGCTTATGGACGTTCAGGAACCCGACCGTGGCGCCCTCGACAGAGGCCCTTCGCTCGATCGCCATCGTCGTCGTCTCCTGCCGGACAGGAAGGGATCTCGTGGCGCCCATTCTACCACAAGCGGGCAGCCGCCCTGTCGTGCTCGCGGCGGTTTGCGTCACTTGACGCGGCGCGGCGGAAGCTTAAGATAGGGGCTTCTGCACGGCCCGACGCTTCCACGGCGAGGAGTCTCGCATGCGATCTGTGGTCCCATGGCTGTTGGCCTGCTGCGCCGCAGTGGCCAGCGCAGGGCAACTGCCCGCCCACTACCTGCGCGCCGACGAGATCCAGCGCGGGATGAAGGGCTACGGCCTCTCGGTCTTCCGGGGCACGAAGGTCGAGCGCTTCGAGGTCGAGGTCCTCGGCGTCCTGAAGAATGCGATGCCGAAGCAGAACATCGCGATCTGCCGAATGGCGGGCGCCGGCCTGGAGAAGACGGGCATCATCGCCGGGATGAGCGGGAGCCCCGTCTACCTGAAGGTGGGCGACGCGCACAAGCTGGCGGGCGCCGTGGCCTACGGCTGGTCGTTCCCGAAGGAGCCTGTCTGCGGGATCACGCCCATCGAGAATATGCACGGGGTGGCCGCCGCGGCCGCCGACGCGAAGGCCGCGAAGCCGACCCTGGCCGGCGGCACCCTCGACGGCCCCATCGTCCTCGGCCAGCGCACCATCGAGAATGTCAAGCTGGCGTCGGGGCTGCCGAGCTGGGACGCTCTGGCGGCCGGCGCCGCGTCGCTCTACCGCCTCCAGACGCCTCTCGCCGTGGGCGGGCTGTCGCCTGCGGCGTTCGAGCTGCTGCGCAAGGAGTTCGGGCCGCTCGGCTTCCTGCCCGTTCAGGGCGGCGGCGCCGCGAGCCAGGGGGACTACAAGGGCCTGAAGCTGGAGCCCGGCGCGGCCCTGGCCATCCGCATGGCCGAGGGCGACCTGGAGATGGACGGCATCGGCACGTGCACCGACGTGCGCGGCAACACGGTGCTGGGCTTCGGGCACCCGATGATGGGCGAGGGCAAGGTGAGCGTGCCCATGGCCACGGCGGCGGTGCACCTGTGCTTCCCGAGCGTCATGCGGTCGTTCAAGCTCGCCAGCTCGGTGAAGACGGTGGGCCGGCTGACCGCCGACATGCAGGCTGGGGTGGTCGGCACGGTCGGCGAGTTCGCCCGCATGGTGCCCGTCGAGGCGCGCCTGCGGCGCGACGATGCGAAGGAGGTGGAGACCTACCGCCTCCGCGTCTTCGAGCACCCGCGGATGACCTCGCGGATCGTCGGCCTGTTCCTGGCCAACTCCCTGATGGTCAAAGGGAACTTCCCGCGTGAGAACACGCTGACCTACCGCGCCGAGATCGCCATCAAGGGCCGCGAGCCGCTGGTCGTCGAGAACGTGGAGTCCGGGCTGTCGAGCTCCTCAGCCCTGATGAAGGCGGTGAGCGGGATCTACGGCCCCATCGGGCTGCTCCTGGCCAATCCATTCGGGGAGGTCACCATCGAGCGCATCACCGCCGAGTTCCACGTCCGCAGCGAGAACACCTCGGCCGGCATCGAGTCCGTTCGGCTCGAAAGCAACGAGGTCCGGCAGGGCGAGACGGTCCGCGCCCTCGTCAGCCTCCGCACCTACAAGAAGGACACGGTGCTCCAGGCCGTCGAGCTGACGGTGCCGGAGGACTTCCCGCCCGGCGGCACGAAGGTGACGGTCTGCGACGCGGGCACGAGCGGCCGCCTCGACCGCGCCGACGCGCCCCATCGCTGGACGCCCCGCGACGTCGCGAGCCTCGTGACCGTCCTCCGCGACCAGCCGAGCAACCGCCGCCTCTTCATCCGCATGCAGCTCCCCGACAGCGGCGTCGCCTACAAGGGCACTGAGCTGCCTGCCCTCCCCGCCTCGATGCGCACTGTGATCGAGTCGCCCAAGCTCACCGGCCTCACCCCCATCAAGAACTCCATCAAGGCATCGGTCGAAACCGACTACGTCGTCCAGGGTAGCCACTCGCTCCCGCTGCTCGTCCAGCCCAAGGAGCGGCCCTGACGGCGGCCGACCCGAGTCTTCTGCTTCCGAAGGAACCGACGATGACGAGACGCCTTCTCCTGCTGGCCTGCCTGGCGTGTGCGGCATCGGCGCGGGCCGTGCCCGTCGAGAAGTGGGTGCAGACCACCCGGTCGGACTTCGAGCAGGCCGAGACCAGGGGCACCGCGGTACTCGGCCTCGGCCAGGTCGTCCTCGCGCCGGAGCTTGAGCCCCTTCTCGACAAGCCGGTGACCCATATCTGGGCACTCGCCGCCGATGCGAAGGGCACCGTCTACGCGGCGACGGGCATCGCGCCGAAGCTCCTCCGCATCCGCGGCGCCAAGGTCGAGACGGCCTTCACCTCGCCCGACAAGGGGGACATCGAGGTGCTCTCCGTCGCCGTCGGTCGCGACGGCACGGTCTACGCCGCCACCGCGCCCTCCGGCACCATCTACCGCATCCCGGCCAAGGGCAAGCCGGCCCCGCTCTACAAGGGGAGCGACCCCTATGTCTGGGCCATGGCCGTCGCCCCCGACGGCACGGTGTACGCCGGCACGGGACCGAACGGCAAGCTCCTGAAGATCGCCGCGAGCGGGAAGGCATCGACGCTCCTCAAGGCCAACGCCGCCCACATCCTGAGCCTGCTCCTCGCGCCCGACAGCTCCCTCTACGCGGGGACGGACAAGAACGGCTACCTCTACCACGTCTCGCCGAAGGGCAAAGCCCGCGTGGCCTATGATGCGAACGAGAGCGACATCCGCGCCCTGGCGCTCGGGCCACACGGCGAGCTCTACGTTGCCACCGCCGCCACCGCCACCGCTCCAGGGAGCGCCCCCACCAAGCCGAGCACCCCGGCGCCCGCAGGGGGCAGGACGATCATCATCTCGCGGCGG
>CAZDNN010000050.1:0-19451 GCA_964506385.1 uncultured Planctomycetota bacterium | reverse complement strand
AACTTGTCCGCGAAATCCACGTAGTAGACGCTCTGCCGCGACTCGCTGCGGCCCACGACGTCCACCCAGAACTCCTTGGGGTTGGGCAGCTCGGAGTGGTAGGTCACCGTCTCGCAGCCCTCGACGAGCTGGAGGTGGGCGCCGACGAGGAACATCTCCATCGTGGGGGTGGCGCGGGCCATGGGAGGCGGGTCCTGCTCAAAGACGACGTGGCAGCCGGGAGGGCGCCCGGCTGCCACGCGGGAATGGCGGGGCTCGATGTCTGGGCGCCGCATCAGCCGGCCGGCTTGCCGTAGACCTCGACCTCGGTGTAGTGGTTCATGTCGTTGGCGGTGTTGCCCTTGCTGTAGAGGCGGACGTAGCGTGCCTTGATGCCCTTGCAGTCGATGAGCCTGCCCTCGTAGGTTTCGAGGTACTCCTTGTCCTTGCCGATGCCGAGGCCCGATGAGTTGTCGTAGTCGTTGTTGAAGACAGTGCGGACGTTGGTGATGAAGTCGGGGTCGTCGGCGACCTGGACGACGACGTCGTGGTACACCCGGCCCTCGCCGTGGTAGTGCCACACGACGATGGCGTAGATGTGGGCGACGGTCTCGACGTCCACCTGGACCCACTGGCGGCCGGGGCCGAGCTCGACGTAGCTGCCGTCGCTGCCGCGCTTGTCGCCATCGGTCACCTGCTCGAGCTCGCCGACGATGGGCTCGTCGTCGCTGCTGGCGATCTCCTTCTCGAACGCCAGGTTCTTCGTGCCCGCGGGGGCAACGAACGCCGGCCGCGGCCCGCTGCGGGGCTTCTCGAGGTGGGGGTGCGGCTTGATGTTCTTCGGAGTGCCGCGGAACATGGGGAGCGGCAGCTCGATCTTCAACGGCTCCCCCTTCTCCTTGCCCTCGCCAGCCATCGCCACACCAGTGGACCACACGGCCACAACGACGGCAAGCACGCACAAAAGCGTCACGAGTCGCATTCTGCGCCTCTCCTTCTCCCAAGCGATTTCCCAGGCCAGCGGCCCGTCCAGCCGCCTTGAACGACCCTTATATTGTACCCTTTTCGGGCGGTAAGCCAAGTGCGTTTTCGCCTCCCGCACCCGCCGCGGTGTCACCCCGCACACAACCCTGTCATTTCTTGTAACGGCCCCTTGTATGCGGGTCCGGACCTGCTACACTACGTAGGTGACCTGCATGCCGTAACCCCTGGTGACGGGAAGACATCGATGCGAATCGCCCCCGCGTGCGCCGCCTTCCTCGCCCTCCTGCTGGCCGGGGTGGCCCTGGCGGCCGAGCCGTCCACGGCCGAAGCACCCGCCACAGAGGCCGCCCCTGGCACAACGGCCGAGCCGGCCACCGCCGTCGCCGCGACGACAGAACCCCCCGCCGAGACGCCCGACGACGAGGCCAGTGGCACCATCCGCGGCAAGAACCTCTGGGTGACCCTCAGCCGCGGCGGGGCGCTGATGATCCCCATCCTGCTCTGCTCGCTCGCGGGCCTCGCCTTCGCCATCGAGCGCTTCGTCTCCCTGCGCCAGGGCGCCGTGGCGCCCAGGGATCTCACGAAGCAGGTGCTCGAGAAGCTCGAAGCCAACCAGCCCGCCGAGGCGCTCGCGCTCTGCCGCAAGCGCCCCTCGTCGCTCGGCCGGGTCCTCGCCGCGGGCCTCGAGCTGGTCGGGCAGTCGCGCGACGATGTCGTCGCCGCCATGCAGGAGACCGGAGAGCGGGAGCTGTGGAACCTCGACCGCTTCGCCAAGCCGCTCAGCGTCATCGCCGGCGTCGCGCCACTGCTCGGCCTGCTCGGCACCGTGTGGGGGATGATCCTGGCCTTCGACGTCGTCGCGCAGAAGGGCGCCCTCGGCGACCCCAAGGCCCTGGCAGAAGGCATCGCCACCGCTCTGCTCACCACCCTCGCAGGCCTCACCGTCGCCATCCCCTGCTACATCCTCTATCACTACTTCCGGAGCCGCTCCGACCGCCTTATCATCGAGATCGAGGAGACCGCGACACACGTCGCCGCGGTCCTCTACGGAGCCGCCCATGCGAATCCATCGCCAGCGCGAGGAGGACGAGGGGCTGCCCCTGACGCCGCTGATTGACGTCGTCTTCCTGCTCCTCATCTTCTTCCTCACAGCCACCTCCTTCTACAAGAAGGAGAAGGACATCAAGGTGGACCCGCCCCGCGCCACCGAGGGCAAGGCCGTGGCCCACAAGCTCCGCGAGATCACCGTCAACATCCGCAACGAGGACGACGGCGGGTTCTTCATCGTGGACGGCCGCATCCTCTCTCTCCCCCGCCTCACTGAAACCCTCACAGACGCCGCACGCAGCAACCCGAGCCAGACCGTCATCATCCGAGGCGACAAGCGCGCCATCCTCCAAAAGGCCGTGGACGTCCTCAACGCCTGCAAGAAAGCCGGCATCACCAACTACTTCATCGCCACCACCTTCGAGAAGCCGGAATGATGCGTGAACCGTGATGCGTGAGAAGAGCAGACAACTCGCCGCGAGCGGCATCGCCGACACCCCACGCGCGCGCCCCCAGCGCTCGCCGGCCCTCCTCTACCACGCTTCTGCCTTCCACACTTTTGCCTTTTGCCTTTTGCCTTTTGCCTTTTGCCTTTTACCTTTTGCCTTTTGCCTTTGCTTCTCCTCCTCCTCCGCCGCCGCCGCCGAGCAGCCGCTCAAGCTCGACGTCCTCCGTGCCGGGTCGAACGGCACCATCCTCGACGTCCTGCTGAAGGTCGAAGTCGCCGAGGAAACAGGTGATCTGGGGCCGCGGGACTTCGCGGTGTTCATCGCCCCCGCCGATCTGGCAGTTGCGGAGGCGACGAAGCCGCAGTTCCGCCTGCCGCGCCTCTTCCTCAAGCGCCTCGGCAGAGCCTACTACATCGACCTCCGCCAGCTCCCGGCCGGGGTCGGCGCCGCCGCCTGCCAGCTCGTCCTGCGGATCGAGCGCGGCGGCCGGCTCATCGCAACGCACCGCCTGGCCCAGCTCCTCGACGCGCCGGCCGAGGAGCTCGACGTGGCGCTGCTCATAGACGAGTCGCTCTCCATGCGGCGCACCGACCGCGAGGAGCTGCGGATCGCCGCGGCCAAGACCTTCGTCGATCTCGCCCGACGCAGCACCCGCATCAGCCGCATCGCCGTCATCGGCTTCAACCACAAGGCCCGCACCCTTGCACCCCTCACCTCCCCGCTCCAGGCCGACGACCTCTACAAGGCCATCGACCGCATCGGGGCGATCGGCCAGACGGACATGGACGGCGCTCTCACCGAGGCACGCAAGGTCTTCGCCCAGTCGCCCGCCGCCGCCAAGGCCCTCGTCCTGCTCACAGACGGCAGGGACGAGCCGGGCCGCTACGAGAACGCCCACCGCCACTTCGCCAACCAGCGGTGGCCGATCTACACCGTCGGCCTCTCCGAGCGGGCAGACACCCGCGTCCTCCAGCGCGTCGCCCGCGACACAGGAGGCGAGTACCACGAGGCACCCACCAACGCCGAGCTCCAGGATATCTTCGGCCGCATCTGCCTCACACTCCAGAAGAAGGTGCTCATCCGCTCCCGCCGACACGCGCTCCCCGCGGGGAAGCACGTCGCCGACCCCCTGGCCATCGACGACTCGATCTCCGCGCTCACCGTCAGCCTCAAGGCCCGAGACCCCGACATCCGCTTCGGCCTCCGCAACCCCGCAGGCCGCGTCCTCACCCCCGAACTCAAGGCGGCGGCCGGCATCTCCTACGACCGCAGAGCCGCCTTCCAGCACTACGACGTGTGGACCCCGCCGCCCGGGACGTGGGCCGCGCAGCTCGCCGCGCCGCGGCCCGCGGAGGCCACCGTCGCAGCAACCGCCGTCACGCCGCTGCTCCTGCGGGCCTTCCCCCTCCGCGAGAGCTACTACCGCGGCGAGCCCATCGAGCTGGCCGCGAGCCTCGCCATCGCCGACTCCGTCCTCAGCGACGCCCACATCGAGGCCCGCGTCACCACCGCCGACGGGAGCACCACCACCGTCCAACTCCACGACGACGGCCAGCACCAGGACACGGGGGCGCACGACGGCGTCTTCGCAGGCTGGTTCCCCGGCTCCGAGGCCCCCGGACCCTCGGCCATCCGCCTCGTCGCCACGGGCACCACCCCCGCCGGCCACCGCTTCGAGCGCGAGCTCGACCTGGCGACGGCCGTCTCGGCCGAAGGCTACTCGAAGCTCTGGTGCGCGGCCCGCGCCATCGACTTCGGCCTGCTCTACAGCGGCGAGCGCGCGACCCGCGCCATCGACCTCAAGCTCACCTCGGCACTCGAAGCCTCCCTCTCCGAGACCGTCCGCACGCAGCTCCAGCCGCTCGCACTCGCCGACGGCAGGGCCTTCCCCCACGATGCCCTGCGCCTGTCGCCGAGCCCCCTGCGGCTCGAAGCGGGGCAGTTGGCGGCCCTGAGCCTGGCGCTCGCCGTGCCGCCGGGGCAGCCGGCCGGCAGCTACCGCGGCGTGCTGACGCTCGCCAGCAAGTACGACCGCGCCGTCCTGCCCATACAGGCCGAGGTGCGGCATCCGAGGCTCGTCGTCGAGCCGAAGGCCATCAACCTGGGAGCCATCGAGAGCGGCTCGCGGGCCGAGGCACGGTTCTCGCTGCGGCTCGAGCCCAAGGGAGCGGCGACGGCCCGCCTCGCCTCGTCCGACGGCCGCATTGCCCTGTCGTCATCGCAGGCGAAGCTGACGACGACGCCGACGCAGGTCACCATCGCGCTCGCCGCACCAGCCGGCCTCGCGACCACGCTCATTGATGCCAGGCTCACCATTGACACGCCGTGCGGGAAGGCCGAGCTGCCCGTCACCGCTCGCATCGTCCAGCCCTCCTTCGCCCTCGCGCCCGCCGCGATCGACTTCGGGGAGCTGAAGCCAGGCGACTCCTCCGAGCGGAAGCTCTCGCTCCGCGTCGAGGGCATCAAGCCGCAGCAGGCCGCCATCGCCGCGCCGCCGCTCCCTGGCCCGCAGGGCGCCCCCTCGCTCCGGCTGGCCGCCCCAGCGACCGTCGCCCTCAAGCCAGGCGCCGACGCGGCTGCGCCGCTCAAGCTCACCGTGCCGCCCGCCCAGCCGCCAGGGGTCTATCGAGGCGTCGCGACGGTCAGCACCCCCCTCGGCGAGCGCAAGGTCACCGTCACCGCACGCATCGCCGGCATCGACACGTTCCGCGTGCCGCCCACCCTCGAGTTCGGGAGGGTCGCGATCGGCGAGACCAAGGAGCTGGCTCTGACGGTCGAGTCCCTCGTCGATGCCGGGCAGAAGGTCGCGATCGCCGTCCCGCCGCCCGGCGACGGCTGGCAACTGACCGCCGACCCGGCGACGGCCACCGTGCCGCCCAGGGGCAAGGCGGAGATCATTCTCAGGCTTGCGGCTGGCCCGGGGACGAAGCCAGGCCCGATCCAGGCCACGGTGGGTCTGCGCGGGCCGTCGCGCGGCGCCGAGCTGACGGCGCGGGCCGAGGTCTTCCGCACGCCCCACCAGTCCATCGCCCTGCCGCAGAGGATAATCGACGTCGGCCGCCTCCAGGCCGGCGTGGTCGAGCGGGTCGCCGTGCCGATCCGCTCCATCGTGGCGGAGCCGCAGAAGGTCGCCGTCGAGCGCATCGAGGCACCCGCGGACATCGTGGGGCTGGAGGCGTCGCCGCGGGAATGGACGCTGCCGCCCTCGGGCACCCAGGTGCTGACCCTGACGCTCCATCCCGCGTCCGGCCCGGACGAGGCGCCCTTCGAGGCGTCCGTCACGCTGCGAGGCCGCTCGCTGCCGGCCACGCTCGCGGTCCGCGGCAGCGTGTTCACCCCGCCGGGTGAGACCTTCGTCCTTGAGCCCGCGGTGCTCGACTTCGGCGCCGTCGAGAGGGGCGAGAGCCCGGCGCTGCCCCTCACCGTGGCCTCCACCTGGCATCGGGGGCAGAAGGTATCGTTCGCCGCCGAGCCGTCGAGCCAGGGCGTTCGCGCCGAGGCGGCTCAGGGCGGCGGCCACGTCCCGCCGGGCGTCGCGTGGCGGGTGCCCATCCGCCTGTCGGTCGCGAGCGACGCGCCGCTGGGCGAGCGGCTGCTGACGTGGGAGGTCCGCGGGCCGGGCGAGCCGGAGACGCTCGAGGTCCGCGTCGAGGTCGTTCCGAAGGCGACGCCGGCGGCCGTGGTCCGAGCGGCGCCAGGGGGCATCGGCTGGGTCGAGGCGGCGGCCATCTTCCTGCTCCTGCTCCTGCTGGTGGCCGCGCTCATTGCGGCCTGGTACCTCGCGCGCTGGCTCATCCGGAACCAGCGGGTTCCGCGGATGGCCAAGTACTTCGCCATGTCGGCCCTCGTCCACGCCATCGTCCTCTTCACCGCGCTCGACCTCTTCATCGCCCACAAGGTGCGGAAGGAGAAGCTCGGCCCCACGTTCAAGGTCGGTCTCAAGGCCGTCGCCGGCTCGCTGTTCTCCAGCCAGGAGCCGAGCGCGGCCGACGGGCTGCGGGACCGCGCCGAGCGCGAGCGCCGCATCGAGGCCGCCCGCCGCAGCAGCGAGGCCCAGCGTCTGGCCCGCGAGCTCCTCGAAGCCCAGCGGCGCCAGCTCGCCCCCTCGCAGGCCCAGCTCGACCGCCCGAAGCCCAAGGCCCGGCCCGAGCTCGCCGAGGCGCCGACCCAGACGCGAAAGCACTCCGCCGAGCACCTCGCCGAGCTGATCGAGCAGATCCGTGAGGCCGAGCGCGTCCGCCAGACCCGCCAGACCACCCCCGAAACCCCAGCCGAGACCCGCGCCGAGCGGGTCGCACGGGTCCGGGCCATGAGCCGCGCCGAGCTCGAAGAGGCGGCCCGCATCATCCTCCAGCCCAAAGCCGCCAAGCCCGACCGCCCGACCGTCGAGCCCGATATGCCCCAGGTAGCCCGAGCTGCCACGGCGGAGAAGGCGGCGCCCAGGCTCGACGACCTGCTCCCCGCCATCGAGGACCTCCGACAGGAGCTGGTCGGAGGCGCCGGCGGCGGCGAGGAGGAAGCCGCCCTCGCCGCCCGCCAGGTCGGCACCACACGGATCGGCCGCCAGGCAAGCATCGAGCACGCCACCACCACGGCCCGCCGCGCCGCGGCCCATGCCCGCAGCACCATCGAGAGCGCCGGCGGAGGCCCCCAGCGGCCAACGCCCTCGCGGCTGCTGGAGCCGAGCCCTGCCATAGCCAGCGCGGCCAAGAAGCCGGGCCTCCCCGGCCTCGACATCCCAGAGGAGGCCCTGGCGCCCTCCCCCGGCGCCGAGCCGAGAGCCGTGGCGCAGGAGCCCGGCGGCACTGGCATCGGCTCCCGCGACGTCGGCGCCGCCCCCGTCGCGCGACACGCCGCCGTCGCGCGCCCAGCAGGCGGCGGCACCCGGGGGGCGAGCGTCGCGGCCCGCGACATCGGCGAGAGCACACAGCACGCCGCCCCGCGGCCCGGCATCCCGGCGGGCCTGGCTGCCCCCGAGGCAGCCCCGGCCGCCCGCAGGGCCCAGCCGACGGGGTTCGGCGCGCCCGACGAGACGCCGACAGTGGATGCCGCGATCCGCCTGCCCGGCAGCCCCGGCGCCGCTGCCGTGGAGGCGAAGCCCATCGCCGTGGCCCGACGGGCGGGCGGCGCCCCGGTGCCAGCCGACGTCGAGCGGCCTGGAGGCGGGGAGGCGGGCCGCGCCGCACGCGCGCCCATCGGCGCCCGCACCGCAGCGGTCGAGCGGCCGGGAACCGCCGCTGCCCTGCCCTCACCGACCGCCGGCCGCCCCGCCGCGCCGAAGGCGGCGCCTGCCCTGAGCGACTTCGTGCTCGAAGAAGGCCCGCTCCTGGCGCCGCGCCAGCAGGCCGCAGCGGGCAGCAGCGGCGAGCCTGCCGAGCGCACCGTGGTAGCGCGCTGGCGCCTGCGCCGGCGAGGCGAGCCCGAACGCGGCTTCGTCGCGGCGGTGACCGCAGGAGCCGACGCCGGGCCAGCTACCCCGCGAGGCGCGACCATCGACCGCCCCACGGCAACCGCCCCTGCACTCGGCCTGGGCGTCGCCATCGGCGCGTCCCAGGAGCGCCGCGAAGGCCCTGCCCTCGACCACCTGCCCGAGGCGACCGTCGAGGCCAGGCCCGGCATCGCCACAGCGCGGGACACTGGCATCGCCGCGACGGCCGTCGCCCCGACCCGCGCCACGACGGTGGGGCGCGGCGTCGAGCGCGAGACGGCGGGTATCGGCGCAGGCGCAGCCGACCGCCCCCCCATCGGCCCGCGCCAGGCCGCCAGCGTGGCGCGCGGCACGGGAACCGAGCCGCTCCCCGCCGGCGGCGAGGCCGCCTCGGCCCGCCGCGAGGCCCCTGCCCTGCCCAGCGGCCTGCCTGAGGAGGCGGTCGAGCCCGGCCCCAGGATCGCATCAGCCGGCGGGGGTACCGGCCCCGCCGAGCGGGATGTGGCGCCGCCGTCGGTGACCCGCGGCGGCCGCGAGATCGCCCGCGCCCCCGCCGCCGCGCCGCCGCTCGACCTCTCGCCCCGCGCACCCACCCCGGACCGCACCTCTGGCCGCTCGGCCACCCGCCTGCTCCTGCCCGGCATCAGCGCCCATCCTGCCGGCGCGGGCGCCGTGGCCGGCACCGACGCGGACGGCGTGACCCGCATCGTGCTCACCACCATCCGCTACGGCAGCGGCGAGGTGGACTGGGATACCCACAAGACGACCATGCCCTTCTTCGCCTGGCAGCTCCGCGAGCGCATCGGCTTCAACATCGACACCCGCATCGCCGAGGTGCCCCTCGAAAGCCCCAAGGTGATGAAGTCGCCCTGGATATACATGAGCGGACACAAGGACTTCCGCTTCACCGCCGACCAGATCGACAACCTGCGGCGCTATCTGCTCGGCGGCGGCACCCTCTGGGCCGACGACAGCACCCACGAGACCGACTTCACCTGGGACAAAGCGTTCCGCCGCGAGATCGCCCGCGTCCTGTCCCCCCGCGACGGCTACCGCCTGCGCAAGATCACAAAGGACGAGGACCACCCGCTCTTCCGCTCCTGCTTCGACCTCAGCAAGGGCTATGCGGGCTACTGGCCGCCGCCGGGCGACAAGTATCGGCAGAACTTCATCGAGGGGATCGAGATCGACGGCCGCCTGGCCGTGATCTACACGCGGAACGACTATGGCGACGGCCTGGAGATCAAGCCCGACACCTTCCCCCTCAAGGCCTCGCTCAGCGGCCTCTCGCCCGCCGAGATGCAGGATGCCTCGTTCCTCATGGCCAGCAACATCGTCGTCTACATCCTCACCCGCGGCCGCGGCGCCGGCGACCAGGGCCTGCTCGCCCGAGCCGCCGACTCCCTCCGCCACCACCACGAGGCCCGGCGCACCCGCCGCGACCCCTACGACGAAGCCCCCGCCACGCTCTTCGACGACTTCCGCCAGCCCAACTGGGAGGTGGCCGACGACTGGGACCAGGCCGGCTCCGCACGCCTCACCTACGGACGTAGCGAGAATGCCGACGAACCGGGCCGCCGGCTCGAAGTCCGATACGCGCTGGACGGCGATGACGCGAAGGTGGTGCTGCTGCGGGATCTGCCCGAAGAGCTTGACGTGAGCGGCCAGGACCGCTGCTACGTGGACATCGAGAGCCAGCTCGACGGCGGCGCCCGCCTGAGCCTCGCGCTCATCACCCTGCCCGGCTGGAATTACTTCGAGAGCCGCCCCGCCTTCCTCAAGCCAGGCCGCAACCGCGTCCACTTCGATCTGAAAGGCGCCACCTGGAAGACCGGCGAAGCCGTCCCTGAGGGCAAGAGCGAGTACTGCCGCCGCATCGGCAACCCCGAGGCGGTCCGCCGCTTCGTCCTCCTCCTCTACCCCGTCGGCCGCCGTGGCACCGTGGTCGTCGATCGCATCGAGTTCCGCGCAAGGCCGTGAGAGCGACCGCACAGTCGTCGCGCGGCTCGGCGGGAGCCTCGCCCTCCCCATCGTGCCCGATCGGTGGGTCAGATGCCCTTGAGTTCGTCGAGCTGCTCGCGGACGTCGGGCTGGTCGGGGTCGATCTGGAGGGAGAGCTCGAGCTCGTGGACGGCGAGGTCGCGCTCGCCGTGGAGGGCGTAGATGGTGCCGAGGTTGTTGTGGGCGGCGACGTGGCCGTCGTCGAGTTCCAGGACGCGCTGGAAGGCCTCGATGGCGTTCTGGAGGAAGATCTCGTCGTCCACGTGGTCCTCGAAGTAGTCCTCGGCCCGCAGGTCGCTCATGGCGAGCAGGCCGTAGGTAACCGCGAGGTTGTAGTGGGCGTCCACGCGGGACTCGTCGGTGTCGATGGCCTGCCGGAGGATGTCGATCGCCTGGGCGAACTGCTCTTGCTCGGCGAGCTCGGTGCCCTTGGCCACGAGAGCGTCGTAGTCGTCTGCGGCCATCGTCGGCCTCCTGCGGGGTCGCGTGCGGTCGGGGGCTCGGCCACGGGGGTCATTATACCGGCGGCCCGGTTGCTGTCAAACGAGACGCCCCTGCGACCGCGGTTGACAGGCCGCCGGGCCGCGGTAGAATACGGCCAGCCATGAAGCGACTCCACCACCGCCACCTCACGCTCCTCGCAGTGCTGATCCTCACGGCTGCCGGATGCCCTCCCCCACCGAGGCCCGCGCCGCCAATGGTCGTGCCGCGCGCGGCCCGCGCGACGGGCGCGTGGCCTCCGGTGCTCGTCGAGCGGCTGCCTGGGCAGGCCCGGCTGCCGTGGGTGCGGGGTCAGGACGCACGGGTGGAGATGTGGCGGATCGATCTGCTCGAGATCGACCGCCCCGAGGTGGCGGCGTGGCTGGCCGACTGGGAGCCGCGCCCGGGCCTCCTCGCCCGACGCGTGCCCCTGGAACCCGGAGCGGCCGCAGGCGGAGGCCTGCCAGTGAGCCGGCCCGGCGCCTACGTGGTCCGGTCGGCGAGCCAGGGCGAGGCCAGCAACGGGCTCCTCCTCGCCTCACGGCTGCGTATGGCTCTGTTGCTCGAAGACTGCGACCTGGAGGTGCTGTGCGCCGACGCGCGGAGCGGCCAGCCCGTTCAGGGCGCCTTCGTCCGGGTCGTCTACCGCACGGAGCGGCTCGGCGCAGACACGGTGCTGAGTGCCTCGGGCACGACTGACGCCACGGGCCGCTGGCACACGTCGGTCGTCCGGGACCGGTTCGCCCCGCTCGTCGTGGCGACGGCGGTGGCGGTGCACGACAACCACTTCGCGCTGGCCACCGCGCGCAGGGCCCTCGACCATGGCGACGCGCACGTCCGCCTGACGCTTCGTGCCCGCAGACCTGTTTTCCACGCGGGCCAGCTCGCGGAGATCACGGGGGTGCTCCAGCGGCGCGAGGGCGCGCGGTTCGCGCCCATGCCCAACGCCCCGCTCAGCCTGACGCTGCGGGACCCCGAGGGCCGGCCCGCAGGCACGCTGCGGGTCCGCACGAGCGCCGTGGGCGCCTTCACCGAGGGCTTCCAGCTCGCCAAGGACGCGGCGCCAGGCCCCTACAGGGTCGTGGCGGCCGTCGGGGAGCTCCCCGTGGCCGAGCCCCAGGAGTTCCAGCTCTTCCGCGTCCTGCCGCGCCAGCGGACGCCGTTCCGCCTGAAGCTGTCGGTAGATCGCCCCGTGGTCGCCCCTGGCGAGGCCATCACGCTGCGCCTGACGGCTCGCACGGCCGAAGGGCAGCCACTCCCCGACGTTCCCGTGCGCCTGCTGAGCTGGGGCTATCCTGTATCGCTGGAGGGGCAGCCAGCGTGGGCCCGAGGCGCGGCGCCGATCGACGAGAGCCGCGTGGTCGTGCTCCCCGCTCCGTTCCCAGCCGAGGCGCGGACGACCGCGGAAGGAACGCTGGAGTTGCGTTGGCAGCCGGGCCGCGGTGACGTGCCGCCCGGCGACCTGCTCTGCGGCCTCCAGGCGACGGTGGCCGCGCCTCGCCTCGGCACGGTGCGGCGCACAGCGGAGTTCCTCCTCCTCGGCGCCCTGCCGCCGCTCCAGATCGCGCCGAGCGGGGAGTTCCTGGAGCCGTCCGAGCCGTTCCACATCGACTTCCTGTGCTCGCTGGCGCCCGAGCAGCGGAAGGGCGAGCGGGCGACGTGCACGGTCTCGTACGAGGATCCGCCGGGACGCCAGCACGCGCTCCAGCTCCTCGACGCCACGCTGGACGGCCTGGCTGGCCGGCGTCTGGCTGTGACGGCATCGCAGCCTGGGCGCTACGCCTTCGAGGCCCGCGCGGCCGGCGTGGCATCGGAGGCCGTGGTCTGGGTGATGCGGGGAGGCCAGCCCATCCCCTGGAGCGGCGCAGCCACGCCTCGGCTGATCCCAGAGCGCCCCTGGTGCCGCAGGGGCGAGCCCCTCCAAACCATCCTCGCAGGAGCGCGAGACGGCGGGCCCATTGCCCTGACGCTCCGGTCGGCCGCACACGTCCAGCGCGAATCGTTCTCCGTTCCCGCGGGCGCGCGCGGCGTTCGCCTGCGGCTTGACGAAGCCCACGCCGGCCCCGTCGAGGTCACGCTGCTCCAGGTGTCCCAGGGCGCGGTCCGCGAGGGCCATGCCACGCTGGGCATCGAGCCGGGTGGTCGGACACTGGACATCACGGCCGATCTGGCGTGGGTCAAGAAAGGCGAGTTCTCGGGCCGGGGCTACCTGATCACGAGCAGCGACCGTCTCGGCAACCGCGTCCAGGCCATCGTCCATCCCTATCTGATCCGGCCCACGTTCGAAGGCGTGCCGCCCGCCGCCGTGCGCCGCCACACGGTGCATTGGCAGGGGGTCAAGCCCACGGGCCATGAGGGCCAGATTCGCCTGGGCGTGGCGGACACGGTGCTGAGCCTGTCGTACGCCCTGTTCGTCCAGGCTCTGGCGCCCGATGGCCGTGCAGGCGCCCTCTTGCTCCCGGCGCACGTGGCACGCGGGGCCGCGCCTTCGGGGACGGGACCCACACGCTCGCCAGAGGCCAAGCTGGGCGCCCTCGCGCGCCACGGGTTGGACGACCCCGTGGCGCGCTGGCTGGCGGGCCGCCTCATCGCCCGGGAGCCGCGCCTGGCGTCGGCGCTGCCGGACCTGGTCGCCACGGCAACGACCGACGACGCTGCCCTCAGGCTGCTGCGGCTCGCCACCAGCTACCCGGGCGCCGCGCTCTCAGCATTGGAGGCAGCGCTGAGGCGCAGCCCGGCCATCCGCCCTGCGGCACTAGCCGCTGCGGCGGACGTCGCTGCCGAAGCCCGGCCGGTCCTCCAGGATATCCTCGCCACAGACCCTAGTCCGGAGACACGCCGCGTCGCCGTCGGGCTGCTGGGGCGGGTGCTCCCTCTCAACGTACCCATCCTCATCCGGTCCCTGCGGGACGACGCCGACCCGACGGTCCGCGCGGCTGCCGCCACGGCGCTCGGCTATGCAGGCGAGACGGCGGTGGCCGCGCTGGCCGAGGCGGCCGGGCGCGAGACCGTTATGGAGGTCCGCCTGGCCGTGGCCAGGGGCCTGCGGCGAGCGGGTGGCCGGGGCGCCGCTGAGGCGCTGCTCGGGATGCTCGACGACGGCGAGAGCGAGATCGCGCTGGTCGCGCTCCGCTCACTCGCAGCGATCGGCTACCGCGGGACGGACCCGCGGCTGCTCCGCCTGCTTCACCGTGGGAACGGGACCCTTCAGGGCGAGGCCGCCCGTGTCCTCGCGCAGGCGGGAACGCTGGAGGCCACCCGGGCTCTCGCCGCCGCCGCGCACAAGGCGCCCACCGCGGCGCTGGTCGAGGCACTCGGCACCCTGCGCTCGAAGTCGGTGCGGGCAAGCATGGTGCAGTGGCTGCGCCACGAGGATGCCGGCGTTCGCCTGGCCGCCGCCGAGTACCTGGCGGCGCTGAAGGACCCGCGGGCGTTCCCCGTGCTCCGAGACCTGCTCGTTCCCGCAATCGACGCCCCGCTGGCCGACCGCGCGGCCCAGGCCCTGCTCGCGCGCCGCAACGAGGCGGCAGCAGCCAGGCTGATCCAGATGCTCGATGCCGGCCGCCTCTCCCAGGCCACACGGCTCACTCTGATCCGCACGGCGGGAGAGCTCGGCTGGCGCGAGGCCGCAGGGACTATCGTCGCTATCCTGGCGCGGGGCCTTGCGGAGCCGCAGCGACTCGACCAGGCCGAGGAACGCCAGCTCTGGGCCGAGGCGCTGCGCGCCGCCGCACGGGTCGGGCCGATCTGGGATGCCGAGGTCGAGCGCGCCGTCCCCGACGTGCCGGGCGACTCCCCCTACGCCCCCGCCCTGGCCGCCCTCCGCGCGGACGGGGTGGCCGGCCTGCTGCGCGCGCTCTGGCGCTCGCCGCTGCCTGACGACCTGCGGCGCGCCACGGTCGCAGCGTATGCCAGGCTCCGCGGCAAGGCCGCGGGGAGGGAGCTCGTGCCGCTCCTCGAGTCGCCCGTCCTCCAGGGAGCCGCGACGCGTGCTCTGGCGGACATTGAGGCCGTCGAGGCGCTCCTCGTCGCCCTCAGCCACCGCTCGCCCTACACCCGCGGCGCTGCTGCTGCCGCGCTCGGCGCCATCGGCGACATCCGCGCCGTCCCAGCCCTCGATCCCCTCCTCGAGGACGCCGACGGCCTCGTCCGCATGGAGGCCGCCCACGCCCTGGCCGCCATCACCCACCGCCCCGTCATCTACACCGACCACCTCGGCGCGCCCCGGCAGGCAGCCCCGTAGCCGGCGCGGTCCTCGGCGCATGGTGGGCGCCGCTCCCCTCTCTCGCCCTTCCGGCCAATGGGACCACCTCGCCCAAGTGCTGGAGTCAGGGGAAGGGAGGGGGCTGGGGGGGCCCCCGCGTGACGACGCCGACGGTCCGTGCTTGCTGAGCGTGAGGCCGGCGGCAGGAAGCAGTCGGCACTGGCGGGCGTGGGGCCTCTCATTGGTGCCCGTCATTCGCCGCGTCGGCGCCCTCGTCAGGCTGGCCGTACCAGGAGTGGTAGCGGCCCCACCACTTCGCGATCTCCTCGTCGGGCAGTGGCCGAGGCTGCGGCAGGCCGCGGGCGATGGCGAGCATGGAGGCGAGGTAGACCGTGCGGGCGTTATCCTCGACCATAATGGCGGCCTTGACCGCCCGTTCGGGGCTCTCGGCGAAGGCGAAGACCCCGTGGCAGCCGCAGAGGACGGCAGGGGCGCGGGTCATGGCGTCGAGGATGGACTGCCCGATGTTCTCGGCCTCGTTCGAGGCGTAGGGGGCACAGGGGATGTCGCCGCCGAACTCGTCGGCGATGGCCGTCGTGCAGCACGGGATGGACATGCCGAGGACGGCGAAGGCCGTGGCGTAGTTCGAGTGGGTGTGCACCACGCCCATCAGTTGGGGCTTGTGTTTGTAGAGCCAGAGATGGTTGGGCAGGTCCACCGAGGGGTTGAGCTCGCCCTCGACCACCTCGCCGGCCATGTCGGCGACCACCATGTCGCCGGGCGTCAGCTCGTCGAAGGGCACGCCGGAGGGCTTGATGACCACGAGCTCCGGCTGCTCGGGCTCGCGCCCCGAGACGTTGCCGCTGGTGCTGGTGACCAGCCGCTCGGCGGGGAGCTGCTTGTTGAGGGCGCACACGCGCTGCTTGAGGTCTTCCAGCATCAACTGTCCCCTGTGAGGTTGCCTGCCTCCGTACGAGCGGCATTGTGAGCCGCGCCCGCGGTGTGTGTTCTGTCCGTTTTGTCCATTCTGTCCGGCCTGTCCATTCAGTCCATCTGGAGCTGATATTTGAACGCGCGTCCCCCACCCTAATCTGCTCTTTCATAGACACGCACATAATCCACCAGAAAGAAATCGGGAAGTTTTGCGTCCTGTATTCTTCCTGTCCAGGCGCCTTCGGCGATGTGGTCGCTGAGACAGGCATACTGCTCAACGTGCGAGACCGCCTTGGTCGTGCGCCACGTTATCTTCCCGTCCACATAGAACACGTATTCCTTCGGCGTCCATTCCACGGCGAATGTATGATAGCCTTCCGACACACCGGGGAGGTCGGCTTTGTGGCCTGCACTCTGACGCTTCTTCCCTTTCCTGTCGACTATCCAATGGAGATTGTGATGTACCTTGTGCTTTCCGGATGAGGGAGAGAAAAAGTACTCCATGACATCTATCTCTGTTCCGCGTTTCGCCGGGTCCATGTCTTTCTCTGGTATCCCAGGCTGCAACAGGGGTGCCCATATCCAGAACGCGGGAAAATGCCCCCGCTCTCTGGACAACTTGCATCGGGCCACCCAGTACCCGTACTTGTGCTGAAACTTCCCTTTCGTGCCGATGCATCCGCCGTAGTACTTGCCGTCTTTCTCGTATGTCTTGATCACCAGGTTCCCTCTGCCGTCGAGATAGACCGCGTCCTTCGTGACCCATCCGCCAAAAACCTTGTAAGTGTGGGACGTCCATTTCGACTCATCGAGCGTGGTGCCGTTGAATTCGTCGCTCCAAACCAGCTTCCATTTCTTCCCCTTAGGCACGTCCGGCTCGGCCGAGTAGCACATGCTGCCCAACAGGCAAACGGCAGCGACGAGCACAATAACGTCAACGTGCAAACCCGATGTTAAGCTCTCCATGGCGGTGGCCTCCGGAGCGGTTTTCGCCTCGCTCAGTCGCGCCTCCGGGCCCTCTCTTCCATTCGCGCGCATTCGTCGCCCTTCGTGCCGATTCATGGCTACTTCTTCCTCGCCTGCTCGAAGTGGAGGGCTTTGAGGGTCTTCATGACGGGGTTTTCGCCGCGGCCGAAGTAGTCGTGGAGGGTGCCGTATTCGGCGAAGAGGCGGTCGTAGACCTTCTGCGCGGCCTTCCTGGGGCGGAACTGCTCTCTGCGGACGCCGGCCATCCTGCGGGCCGCCTGCTCGATGGTGTCGTAGCCGCCCGCCGCCTTGCCCGCGGCGACGGCGCCGAACATGGCGGAGCCGAGGGCACAGGTCTGCTCGCTGCGGGCGACCTTGATGCGGCGGCCTGTGACGTCGGCGAAGATCTGCATGAGCAGCTTGTTCTTGTACGGCAGGCCGCCGCAGGCGTAGAGCTCATCGACGGCGACGCCGCGGCCGTCGAAGGCCTCGACGATCGTGCGGGTGCCGAAGGCCAGCGCCTCGATGAGCGCGCGGTAGATCTCCTCGGGCTTCGTCGCGATGGTCAGGCCGAGCACCATGCCCGAAAGGTCCACGTCCACGAGGACCGAGCGGTTGCCGTTCAGCCAGTCGAGGGCGAGCAGGCCGCTCTCGCCGGGCCTGAGCCCCGCCGCCCTCTCCTCGAGCACGCCGTGAATGTCCATCTTCCGCTTGCGGGCCTCGGCGTGGCAGGAGGGCGGCACGGCGTTGTCGACGAACCAGGCCAGGATGTCGCCTGCCCCGCTCTGGCCGGCCTCGAAGCCGTAGTATCCAGGGATGATGCCCTCCCAGACGTAGCCGCACATGCCCTCGACCGTGCGGGGCCTGGTGGCGAGGACCATGTGGCAGATCGAGGTGCCCATGATCATGAGCATCTTGCCGGGCTTGACGATGGTGGCGGCGGGCACGGCCACGTGGGCATCCACGTTCGCCACGGCGACGGCCGTCCCAGGCAGGAGGCCGAGGGCCTTGGCCATGGCGGGGGTGAGGCCGCCAGCCTTGTCGCCCTGGGGGTAGATGTCGCGGGAGAGCTTGGCGTCCACCAGGTCGGCCCAGCCGGGATGGACGGCGGCGAAGAAGTCGCGCGGCGGGTACTGGCGCTTCTTCGGCTCGTAGGCGGCCTTGTAGCCGGCGGTGCAGGCGTTGCGCTTCTCCTCGCCGGTCATCTGCCAGACGACCCAGTCGGCGCCCTCGATCAGGCGGTCGGCGGCGGCGTAGACGGCGGGCGCCTCCTCGAGGATCTGGAGGCTCTTGGCATACATCCACTCGCTCGAGAGCTTGCCGCCGTAGCGCCCGAGGAAGTCGCAGCCCATCTGGCGGGCCGTCGCGTTGATGCGGTCCGCCTGGTCCTGGGCGGCGTGGTGCTTCCAGAGCTTCGGCCAGGCATTGGGGTTCTTCTCGAACCTGCTTGTCAGGCACAGGGGCGTGCCGTCGGCCTTGACGGGGAGCATGGTGCAGGCGGTGAAGTCGATGCCGATGCCCACCACCTCCTCGGGCTTGACCTTCGAGTCGCGCATCACCTTGCGGACGGTCTTGCGAAGGGTCAGCAGCCAGTCCTCGGGGTGCTGGAGCGCCCAGTCCTTGCCGAGCTTGGGGCCTGTGGGGAGTTGCTCGTCGATGACGCCGTGGGGGAAGTTCATCACGTGGGTGGCCACCTCGCGGCCGTCGGCGAGGTCCACCAGCAGCGCGCGAGCGGATTCCGTCCCGAAGTCCACGCCGAGAGCATACTTCGCCATCGCGGATCCTCCGAAGGGTCAGTAAGCCGTGCCATCGCCGTCGGGAGGGTTCAGTCTACCGGATTGCCCGCGCCTGTCAAGAACTGCGACGGCCGGGCGGCCGGACGGCTCGCCCGCAGGGTGCCGCGGCCCCAAAGACGGCAGGGAGCACAGCCAGGCAGTCGGGCGCCCGCTCTCACCGCCATGCCCCCCGGAGCGGCGGCGCGCCCCGCGGGAATGATATCATAGTTACGTAACTCCGATATCATTCGGCGGGCATCGCGTGCGCCCTCCCGCCTGCACTCGCCTTGCCGATGCGGGGCCAGCGCCGTATAATCCACCCCGCCGGCCGAGCGACCGAAGGAGGACCACGATGGCAAGCCATTCCACGACCATCCTCACCGTCCGACACGAGGGCCGGGTGGCCATAGGCGGCGACGGCCAGGTGACGCTGAACGACACGGTGGTGAAGCACAAGGCCAGGAAGATCCGCCGCCTCTACGACGACAAGGTGGCCGTCGGCTTCGCCGGCGCCACGGCTGACGCCTTCGCCCTGCTCGAGCGGTTCGAGACGAAGCTGAAGGACTTCCAGGGCAACGTGCCGCGCGCCGCCACCGAGCTGGCGAAGGAGTGGCGGACGGACCGGATCCTCCGCCGCCTCGAGTGCCTGATGGCCGTGGTGGACCGCGAGCACTCGCTGCTGCTGTCGGGCAGCGGGGACGTGATCGTGCCTGACGACGGGATCATCGGGATCGGCTCGGGCGGCCCCGTCGCGGTCGCCGCCGCGCGGGCGATGGTGCGCCACACCGATCTCGACGCCGCCGCCATCGTCGCCGAGGCACTCAACATTGCTGCCGACCTGTGCGTCTACACCAACCACGACATCCACGTCGAGGTCATCGACTGACGGTGATCGCTCTGCGCCTGGCGACCGCGCTTGCCTGTCTCGCAGCCCTGGGCTGCGCGCCCACGCGCAAGCCAGCGGAGCCGACGGGGCCGCATGCCTCCGTGATGACCTACAACGTGAACTTCGGTGGGCCGCGGCCCGACCTGGCGGCGGAGGCCATCCGCAACGCGGACGCCGACGTCGTCGCTCTCCAGGAGACCAACCCGGCCTGGGAGCGGTTCCTGAGGCCGCGCCTCGAAGAGCGATACGCGCACGTGCGCTTCCGTCACTGTGGCGGAGCCGGTGGGATGGCGTTCCTCTCGAAGTGGCCGCTGCGTGA
>CAZDNN010000049.1:0-19665 GCA_964506385.1 uncultured Planctomycetota bacterium | reverse complement strand
ACGCAACCGGGCACGATGCACGGGGGCATTGGACGATAATTGCGGACCTGTTTAGGTCCGCAATTATCGTCCTGCGCCGTGCCCACCCCGCCTTGTTGCGTGTGGCAGTCTCGGGGCCAGGCCGACACGAGGGGGCTCGCACAGCGGGTCCGGCAGGCTCTGGCACCGGCCCGCGCGCCCTGGCAGCACCGCTGTAGTAGCCCAGGAGCGAGATGTCCCAGGTGGGCCTGGGAACTGCCCCCCGCGACAGGGGCTGCGCGCCCCCCACGCGCCTGCCCGCCCGGCGCCACGCGGGGCACGCAGACACGCGGCACCGTCGAACGGCGACATGCCGGCGAGGTGGTTGCGATGTCAGCCGCGCGCGGACATCGCGGCAGGATTGTCCCCGGCTGGCCGCGCTGGGATGGCCAGGAGCATCGGGGCGCGCCTGCAACCTACAACGACGCAGGCATTCCGGCGGCAGATTCTGGCGACGCAACTGCCTTCACACCGGCTCCGAGCGATTGACTCTGCCTGCCCCCGCGACTACAATCCGACCCGGCCATATCCCTTGACCAAAGGAGCACCGAATGCAGAAGGACGCTCTGGCCTTCCTCGAGCAGTTGGTGGCGACCCCGAGCCCGTCAGGCTACGAGCAGCGGGCACAGAAGCTGATGCGCGAGCGCATGGCAGGCTTCGCCGACGAGGTCCGCACCGACGTCCACGGCAACGTGATCGCCGTCCTCAATCCCGACGCGCCTCTGCGGGTGATGCTGGCCGGGCACGTCGATGAGATCGGCCTGATGGTCAAGCACATCACCGACGGCGGCTACCTCTACGTCACGCAGATCGGCGGGGTCGACCCCGTCGTGGCCGTCGCACAGCGGGTGACCGTCCACGGCCCGAAGGGCGCCGTGCCCGGCGTCATCGGCCGCGTGGCTATCCACCTCACGGACAAGGAGGATCGCGGCAAGCCGATGAAGATCCACGAGCTGTGGGTGGACATCGGCGCGAAGAACAAGAAGGACGCGGAGAAGGTCATCCGCATCGGCGACCCCATCACCTTCGATGCCGGCCCCGTCCACCTGCGCAACGGCCTGCTCGCCGCCAGGGCCTTCGACGACAGGATGGGCGCCTTCGCCGTCGCCGAGACCCTCCGCAAGCTCAAGGGCAAGAAGCTCCGGGTCGCCGTCTACGGCGTCAGCACCGTGCAGGAGGAGGTGGGCCTGCGGGGCGCCCGCACCAGCGCCTACGGCATCGACCCCCACGCCGGCATCGCCATCGAGGTCGGCCACGCCACCGACACACCGGGGGTGAGCAAGAATCGCGTCGGCGACTTCCCCTGCGGCAAAGGCCCCATCATCTCGCGCGGCGCGAACATCAACCCCGCGCTACACAAGATGATCCTCGCCGCCGCGAAGAGGGCCAAGATCAAGATCCAGCACGAGGGCGTCCCCGGCGGCACCGGCACCGACGCCAACGCCATGCAGGTCACCCGCGCCGGCGTCGCCACCGCCCTGGTCGCAGTGCCCTGCCGCTACATGCACTCGCCCTGCGAGATCGTCTCGATCAGGGACCTCGACCAGGCCAGCACCCTCCTCGCCCGGCTCCTGGCCGACATGCCGGCGAAGGTGGACTTCACGCCCTGAGGAGGGATGAGTGTCAAGGTTCGGGTGACGAGTGGCCAGCTCGGCACCCTCTCCCTGCACGGAACACCGGGAGAGGGCCGGGGTGAGGGAGAGTGGGAGAAGGTCACCGCCCTATCGGGGGAAGACTCATGATCGACTGGGAGGTCAGCCTGCTCATCGGCATTCTCGTGGTTGGCGCGACGGTCGCGCGCGGCGCGGAGGACATTCAGGCAGGAATCATCCTCGAGGCCCGGGAGCTGCGCGACGCCAGTAAGGACGGGCTTCGCGCGCCTGTCGCCGGCACGTGGCACGCCTGGGCGTGGCAGCGCGGCGGCAAGGAGGTGACGTGGGAGATCGCGGGTGCGAAGCTCGGGCCGGCGAAGGCCGGTGGCGACGCCAAGCACTTCGCCTGGGTCAAGCTCGGCGCCGCCGATCTGCCGGCCGGCAAGCCCGTCCCGCTCGCCTTCAAGCCCTCCGCGACCGGCGCGAAGACGGGTGCCGTGGCGGCGCTGCTGCTGACCCGCGACGCGAAGTACGACCCCAACCCCCTCTGGCAGCTCTCCCGCGTCTACCCCGACACCGCGCAGGCGGCGGCCGACGAGCGGCCAGCCACCTGCCACCATCTCAACGAACGCTTCACCATGCCCGACTACCCGAACAAGGCGGCCTGGGAGAGGCGCGCCGCCTGGCTCCGCGACCACATCCGCGTGAGCACGGGCCTCCTGCCCGAGCCCGCGCGCACGCCGCTCAAGCCCCAGGTCTTCGACAAGATCGAGCGCGACGGCTACTCCATCGAGAAGGTCTACTTCGAGAGCCGACCCGGCTTCTACGTCTGCGGCAACCTCTATCGCCCGCTCGGGAAGAAAGGGCCCTTCGCCGGCGTCGCCTGCCCCCACGGGCACTGGAAGGAGGGCCGCTTCGGCCACGAGCCGCCCCGAGGCTCCGTGCCCGCGCGCTGCATCACCCTCGCGCGCCTCGGCTGCGTGGTTTTCTCGTATGACATGGTCGGCTACAACGACTCGGGCAAGCAGATCGGCCACCGCATCGGCATGGGCACCCCGCACAACGAGGCCTGGGGCATCAGCCTCATGGCCCTCCAGAGCTGGAACACCATCCGGGTCATCGACTTCCTCCAGAGCCTGCCCGAGGTGGAACCCAAGCGCATCGCCGTCACCGGTTGCTCCGGCGGCGGCACCCAGACCTTCATGGTCATGGGCATCGACCCGCGCGTGAAGGTGGCCGCGCCGGTGAACATGATCAGCGGCATCATGCAGGGCGGCTGCGAGTGTGAGAACGCGCCGCTGCTGCGCATCGGGACCTGCAACATCGAGATCGGCGCGCTCATGGCCCCGAGGCCACTCATCATGTGCTCGGTGACCGGCGACTGGACGAGGGAGACCCCCAAGCACGAGTTCCCCAAGATCCGCGGCGTCTACCAGCTCTATGGCGAGGAAGCCAGCGTCACCAACGTCCACGACAAGTCGCCCCACGGCTACAACAAGGTCCATCGCGAGGCCGTCTACAACTTCTTCCTCAAGCATCTCATCGGCCGCAGCCCCGACAAGCCCTACACCGAGCCGGCCTTCGCCCCCGAAAAGAAAGAGGATCTGCTGGTCTGGCAGGGCCGCAAGCTGCCCAAGGACGCGAAGGACCGCAAGACCCTCGAGGCCTACCTCATCGCGGAGGCCCGCAAGCAGCGCGACGCCCTGCTGCCGAAGCAGCCCGACGACCTGCCGCGCTTCCGCGAGACCCTCGGCGTCGCCTACCGCCACGCCATCCTCGCCGAGATGCCGAAAAAGGAAGAGCTGAACGTCGAGCGGCTCGGCCAGGCCACCGTCGGTGACGTCACGGTCGTTCGGCTGCTCCTCGGCCGAAAGGGCGCCGGCGATCGCGTGCCCGCCGTCCTCTACGAGGGGCCGGCAGTCCTGGAGCGGCCGCCGGGCATCCTCGTCGTCCACCCCCGAGGCAAGGCCGGCCTCATCGACGCGGCCACCGGCAAGCCAGGCCCGCTGCTGACGCGGCTGCTCGCGACGGGCAGCGCCGTCCTCGCCATCGACCCGTACCTCACCGGCGAGTTCCACTCCCCCTTCGCCGAGACGAAGCAGAGGCGGGACAAGAAGTACTTCACGACCTACAACCGCACGCTCGTCGTGCAGCGGGTCCAGGACATCCTGACCGCCATGGCCTTTGCGGCGGGTCCGGGCCGTCCTGCGCCGCCGGGGCTGCTCGGCGTCGGGGAGGCGGGCGCGTGGTGCCTGCTCGCCGCGCCCTTCCTGCCGGAGGGGTGCAGCGTGGTCGCCGACCTGGCGGGTCTCGGCGGCGACGACGACCCGCGCTGGCAGGCCGACCTCTTCACCCCCTGCATCCTCAAAGCCGGCGCGCCGTGGACCGCCGTCGCCCTCGCCGCCCCTCGACGCCTCCTCCTCCACGGCGCCGGCGCCGCCCTTGACACCAGGCCGATGCGCGCGGCCTACCGCGCCGCCGGCGCCGCGGACGAGCTCCGCATCGAACGCGACGCCCCCGGCCCCCAGGCCCTCACGCGCTGGCTCGCGTCGCGATAGTTGCCGGCGGCGGCAGCACGACGTAGGCGAGGGGCGAGATCAGATATCCAGCGGCGTGTCTTCCTGGTAGACGCGGATCCTGCCGAGCTGCACGACCCAGAGCTTGCCCGCGATGGGCTCCTTGGCGAGGCCCGCGACGAGCGTGCGTACAGCATCGACCAGGTATGCATGGGAAGGCTTCGGCGGCAGGCGCAGGACGGCGATCCCCGCGTAGTCCGAAGGCTTGAAGACCAGGGGATTGGCGAAGTCCAGGTCCAGCGTTACGAGTACCCTGCCCTCCGACCGGCAGTGCTCGATCAGCTCGCGGTCGGGCGTGGAGCAGAGGCCCTGATCCGGGACCCTGGCGGCGTCGAGCCCTGCCTCGCGAAAGAGCGCAGCGCAGAACCCACTCAGGTTCTCGTCGAGCTTGAGCTTCACCCCACAGGCTCCAGCGGGATGTCGACGTACCGCTCCCGGGCCATCTCGGCGCCGTAGGCGATGCACGCCTGGATGTCGGCGCGCTCGAGGCCGGGGTATGCCTCGAGGATCTCCTCGACGGTCGAGCCGCTGGCCAGGAAGTCGAGGAGCAGCGACACCCAGATGCGGTGGCCGCGGATGCACGGCTTGCCGAAGCAGATGTTCGGGTCGATTGAGATACGTGCGAGGAGTTCATCTCTGTCCACGGCAGACTCCTTTGCGCCGTTGCTATCATCAGTGTAGTAACTGGGCGGCGGTTGTCAACGTTCCCCTTGCGCTCGCCGTAGCTTTCGGGCATAGTGGGGCGACACCAACGAGGTCCGCACATGGGCGCGAGGAAGAAACAGTTGCGGCGGAAGCTCGGCGCGGCTGCCGCTGGGGTGACGGCGATGGCGTTGGTCGCTGCGCTGGTGGCGCCCGTGTGGGTCGCCGGCGCGGGCCAGGCGACGCCGCAGGTGGCCACCTACACCACGCCAGTCAGGACCGCGACGGCGCCGCAGGCGATGCTGCGGGTGATGACGCTGAACGTGGCGCACGGGCGCGGCGACGGCAGACACCAGGTGCTGACGCGCAAGAAGACCCACCGGGCGAAGCTCGACGCCGTGGCGGCGTTGCTGGCGCGGGAGCGGCCCGACGTCGCGGCGCTCCAGGAGGCCGACGGGCCGTCGGTGTGGAGCGGGCGGTTCGACCACGTGGCGCATCTGGCCAGGGCGGCGAAGTTCGCCTGTTCGGTGCGGGGCGAGCACGTGAAGGGCGCGAAGCTGAGCTACGGCACGGCGCTGCTCTCGATGCTGCCGCTGGAGAGGCCGCTTTCCGTCACGTTCGCGCCCTCACTGCCCACGCCGTCGAAGGGCTTCGTCCTCGCCACCATCGCCTGGCCTGGCCATCCCACGCTCGAGGCCGACGTGGTGTCGGTGCATCTCGACTTCGCGCGGAAGAAGGTCCGCCGGCGACAGGTGGCAGACCTGATCGGCAGGCTGGAGAGGCGCGGCCGGCCGCTCATCCTCATGGGCGACTTCAACTGCCAGTGGACGGACGAGGAATCGCCTCTCCAGACGGTGGCCGAGAAGCTCGAGCTGAGGGCTTACAGGCCCGAAGCCGAGGACATGGTCACCTTCCCCAAGCTGAAGAAGCGGCTCGACTGGATCCTGATCTCGCGGGAGCTGGAGTTCGCGCGCTACGAGATCGTGCCGGACCGTGTCTCGGACCACCTGGGAGTCGTGTGCGACGTCAAGGTAGCGAAGAAGGACTGACCGCTGGAGCGGCCGTCCCCCGAAGGAGGCCAAGATGAACGTTCCGCTCTACATCCGTCTCAGTGCGATGATGTTCCTCCAGTTCGCCGTGTGGGGGGCGTGGTCGCCCGTGCTGGCGGCGCGGCTGCTCGGGCCGCTGAAGATGAGCGGGAAGCAGACGGGGTGGATCTACGGCACGATCTACCTGGGCGCGATCATCTCGCCGCTCATCGCGGGCCAGGTGGCCGACCGGTGGATCGCCACCGAGTGGTTCCTGGCGGCGGCGCACCTGGTGGGCGGGGTGCTGCTGCTGGTGGCGGCCGGACGGAGGACATTCTGGCCGCTTTTCGCGGTGATGTGCCTCTACGCGCTGGCGTTCGCGCCGACCCTGGCGTTGGTCAACTCGCTGATGTTCTCGCACCTGACGAACCCGGCGGCGCAGGCATTTGGCGTGATGGTGTGGGGGGTGATCGCATGGGTGCTGGTGGGCTGGCTGCTGTCGGCGTGGCGGCGGGCGAAGGGGGCCGGCGACGGGAGCGACTGCCTGGTGCTCGCCGGCATCCTGTCGCTGGTGATGGCCGTCTACTGCCTGACCCTGCCCCACACGCCGCCGCCGGGCGCGCCCGATAGCGCGCTGCCCTTCGTCAAGGCGCTCGGCATGCTGCGGGAGCCCCATTTTCTCATCTTCATGGTCGTCGCCTTCGTCGCGGCTACCCAGCTCCAGTTCTACTTCCTGGGCACGGCGCAGTATCTGGGCGACCTGGGCGTCGAGGCCCGCAACGTGCCGGCGGTCATGACCATCGCTCAGGCCGCTCAGGTGCTGGCGTCGGTGTTTATGGCCGTGTGGGGCGCGAAGGTGCTGGGTGCCCTTGGCTTCAGGTGGACCTTCGCCGGCGGGCTGACCATGTGGCTGCTGATGTATGGCGCCTACTCCTTGACGCAGCCGCGCGGGCTGGTCATCGCCTCGCAGGCGCTCCACGGCATCGCCTATGCGTTCTTCATCAACGTGGGGTTCATCTACGTGAACCAGGCGGCGCCGAAGGACATCGTGGGCTCGGCCCAGGCCCTGCTGACGGTCGTGCTCTACGGCTTCGGGCTCTTCCTCGGCACCCAGTTCACGGGCGTGGTGATGGACAAGTTCAGCGCGGAAGGGAAGTTCCGCTGGCGGCCCATCTTCCTGGTGCCCTGCGTCCTCACGCTCGCCTGCGCCATCGTCCTCGCCGCCCTGTTCCGAGGATGATGCCCCCTTCGGCATCCCTCGTACCTCGTCACCCGCCACGCCGCGAAGCGGCTACGCCTCGCCGAGCTTCTCGCCGATCAGCCTGGCGACGACCTGGGGGTTGGCCTGTCCCTTGGTGGCGCGCATGACCTGGCCCATGAGGAAGCCCTGGGCCTTCTTCCTGCCGGCGCGAAGGTCGGCGACGGCCTCGGGGTTGTCGCGGAGGACGCCGAGGACGATGCCTTCGAGCTCGCCGGCGTCGGAGACCTGCTTGAGGCCCTTCTCCTCGACGATGGCGGTCGCGCTCTTCCCCGTCTCGGCCATCTCGGCGAAGACCTTCTTCGCCGTGTTCTGCGCCACGGTGCCGCCTGCGACGAGGGCGATGAGCTCGGCCAGGGCGGCGGGTCCAACGCGCTCACGGAGGTCGGCCAGGGCCTTGCCGCCGCTGAGCTCCTGGAGGACGCTGCCGAGGATCCAGTTGCTCGCGGCCTTCGGCTCGACGCCCTCCCTCACGACGGCCTCGAAGTAGTCGGCCAGGGCGCGGTCGCTCACCAGCACGCCGGCGTCGTAGTCGGGCAGGCGAAGCTGCTCGATGAAGCGCGCGCGCCGCGCCGCCGGCAGCTCGGGGATGGCGGCCCGCACCCGCTCAAGCCACGCCGCGTCGATCTCGATGGGCACGAGGTCGGGCTCGGGGAAGTAGCGGTAGTCCTGCGCCAGTTCCTTCGAGCGCATGGGCAGGGTGCGGCCGGCGTTCTCGTCCCAGAGCATGGTCGTCCGGGCCACGTGCTCGCCGTGGTCGAGCAGGTCGGCCTGGCGCCGCGCCTCGTACTCGAGGGCCGCGACGACGGCCTTCATAGAGTTGACGTTCTTGATCTCCACGCGGCTGCCCAGCTCGGCCTGGCCGACGGGGCGCAGCGAGATGCTGGGCTCGAAGCGGAGGCCGCCCTCCTCCATCTTGCACCCGGCGGCGCCGATCCAGCGGAGCAGCGCGGCCAGGGTCTCCATGTAGACCCGGGCCTCCTCGACGCTCCGCATGTCGGGCTCGGAGACGATCTCGACGAGCGGGATGCCCGTGCGGTTGAGATCGACCATCGTCATGGTCCGCCAGCCGGGCGGTGGCTCGGCGGCCTCGCTGTCGAAGAGGGTCGAGGACTCGATGTCCTGCGGATGGAGGAGCTTGCCGGCGTCTTCTTCGATGTGGACGTTGTGGATGCGGACGCGTCGGGTCGCGTCGCCGACGTCGAGGTCGAGCCAGCCGTCGGTGCCGAGGTTATGGTAGAGCTGTGAGATCTGGTAGTTCTTGGGGAGGTCGGGGTAGTAGTAGTTCTTGCGGTCGAGGATGGTGGTGGGTGCGACCTCGCAGTGGAGCGCGACGGCGGTGCGGAGGGCGAGCTCGACGGCCTGGCGGTTCATCACCGGCAGGACGCCGGGCTGGCCGGTGCACACGGGGCAGGTCTGGGTGTTGGGCGGTGCGCCGAAGGCCGTGCTGCACCCGCAGAAGAGCTTGGTCTTCGTCGCAAGGTGCGCGTGGGCTTCCAGCCCTATGACGACCTCGTATTCCATCAGAGTCTGCTCACGCTCCGGAGGTTGATGGCGTAGGCGGTTGGGGATGAATGGATGGGTGGATGGGTGGATGGGTGGCGGAATGGAGGAAGAGAGGGACGGATACTGGATGCTGGATACTCGATACTCGTTGGCGTCGTCGCCTGCTCCTCCATCGAGCATCCGTCTTCCCATCTATCCACTCATCCATCCTTCCACCCATCCTCCTTGCATCCATCCACCCATCCATTCATCCACTCATCCCCTCTACAGCGCCGGGCGCTTTTCGGACCACTCGGTGACCCGCTCGTAGGCGCGGGCCACCTGAAGCAATGTCATCTCGTCGAAGGGCTTGCCGAGGAGCTGGATGCCGATGGGCAGGCCGCCGCTCGTGAAGCCGCAGGGCACCGACATGCCCGGAATGCCCGCGAGGTTGCACGAGAGGGTGAAGACGTCGCCCATGTACATCTGAAGCGGGTCGTCGGTCTTCTCGCCGATCCCGAAGGCCGCGGTCGGCGCGACGGGACCGGCGATGACGTCGCAGGCCTCGAAGGCCGCGACGAAGTCCCGCTGGATCAGGGTGCGGACCCGCGATGCCTTGAGGTAGTAGGCGTCGTAGTAGCCGGAGCTGAGGGCATAGGTGCCGAGAATGATGCGTCGCTTGACCTCGGGGCCGAAGCCCTCCTCGCGGCTCTGGGCGTACATGTCGATGAGGTCGGCGGCCTCAGCGGCGCGGTGGCCGTAGTGGACGCCGTCGTAGCGTGCCAGATTGCTGCTGGCCTCGGCGGTGGCGATGATGTAGTAGCAGGCGACGGCGTAAGCCGACAGGCTGCCGTCGGGCTCGACGTCGATGCGGCTGTGGGGCAGCGACACCTCGACCACCTCGGCGCCCTGCCCCGCGAGCACCTCGACGGCCTGGCGGACCGCCGCCTCGACCTCTGGGTCCATGCCCTCGATGAAGAACTCGGCTGGGAGCCCGATCCTGCGGCCCTTGACGTCAGCATCAAGCTGGCTGAGGTAGTCGGGCGTCGGCTCCTGCGCGGACGTCGAGTCCCGCGGGTCGTGCCGAGCGATGACGCTCAGCAGCAGGGCCGCGTCCGTCACGTCCCTGGCGACAGGGCCGATCTGGTCGAGGGAGGAAGCGAAGGCGACGAGGCCGTAGCGCGAGACCCGCCCGTAGGTCGGTTTCAGGCCCACGACGCCGCAGAAGGAGGCCGGCTGGCGGATCGAGCCGCCCGTGTCCGAGCCGAGCGCCAGGACGGCCTCGCCCGCCGCCACCGCCGCCGCCGAGCCGCCGCTCGAGCCGCCCGGCACCCGCTCGAGATCCCACGGGTTCCGGGTGATGCCGAGCGCCGAGTTCTCGGTGGACGAGCCCATGGCGAACTCGTCGAGATTGGTCTTCCCGATGGGCACGGCGCCGGCGTCGAGGACGAGCTGGACGGCGGTCGCCGTGTACGGCGGCCGATAGCTTTCGAGGATCCGCGACGCGCAGGTCGTCGGGGTCCCCTCCAGGCACATATTGTCCTTGATCGCGATCGGCACGCCGGCCAGCGGCCCAGGGTCTTCGCCCCTCGCCAGTGCGGCATCGATTGCCCGTGCCCGCTCCAGCGCGCCCTCGGCGTCCAGGGAGACGAAGGCCTTGACCTTCGCCTCCACGGCCTCGGCGCGCTCGAGGGTCGCGCGCGTCGCCGCCTCGGCCGTCAGTTCTCCTGCGGCCACCTTCTCGCGAATCTCGTGTGCGGTCAGTTCCACGGCTATCCCATCTCGGGAAGAGACGAGCTGCGCTCACGCCCGCGAGCAGGGCTCGCTAGAGCGCGCGGAGGCGCAGAGAGGAGAAAAGAGGTTCTGGTCGGGCTTGCTGAGACGGCAAGCCCGACCAGGAATCTCGCCCGCCGGAGGCGGGAGCAGGAGGCTACTCCTCACAACCACGAGAGTCGATGATGCGGGTGATGCCGTCCTTGAGCAACACCTCGTTGAAGTTGATGAGCAGGCCGATGGGCTTGCCGGCGAGGCGAAGGTAGGTCAGGAGCTGCTTCTTGTGGACTGGCTTGACCTCTTCGACGGACTTCAGCTCGACGACGAGCGTGTCGTCCACGAGCAGATCCATGCGGAAGCCTTCCTCGGCGACCACCTCGCCGCGATAGACGATCGGCACTGGCACTTCCCACTGCGCGGACAGCCCCAGATGCCGCAGCTCGATCAGCATACAGCGCAGGTACACGCACTCCAGCAGCCCCGGCCCGAGTTCCTCGTGCACCCGAATCGCCGCGCCGATCACCTTGTGCGTCAGCGCATTGACCCGCTCCATGTCCACGTGCCTCGCCATCTCACGCGCTCCTACGCGCCCAAAGGCCCCCCGGTCTTCCCCGCCCACACGGGCGGGCGAGAACCCTGGTCAGATGCTTCGAGCCCTGCTCCGAAGCATCTGACCAAGTTTCTTCTCTTCTTCCTCTGCGCCTCCGCGCGCTCTAGCGAGCCCTGCTCGCGGGCGTGAGCATCTCTTCTCCTCACGCCCCCCGAATCTCCCGGAACACCTCTCGCGCGGCCTCCACCGTCGCGTCCACGTCGGCCTCCGTGTGGGCGCGAGAGAGGAAGCCTGTCTCGAACTGCGATGGGGCGAGGTAGACCCCGCGGGCGAGCATGCCGTGGAAGAAGGCGGCGTAGCGGGCCGTGTCCGCGCGCTTGGCGTCGGCGTAGTTGCGCACGGGACCCTCGCAGAAAAAGCCGCAGAACATCGATTGGAGCCCCGTCCCACATCGCACGATCCCCGCCTCGGCCGCCGCCTCAGCCATCCCCTGGCACAGGCGCTCGCACAAGGCGTTGATCTTCCGGTAGACCGAGCCGTCGCGCAGCGCCTCCAGCACGGCGATCCCCGCGGCCGTCGCGAGCGGATTCCCCGAGAGCGTGCCCGCCTGGTACATGGCGCCGACGGGGGCCACCGCCTCCATTATGTCCGCCCGCCCCCCGTAGGCGCCGACCGGCAGCCCGCCGCCGATGATCTTCCCCAGCGTCGTCAGGTCGGGCGTCACACCAAAGAGCTCCTGCGCGCCGCCCCATGACGCGCGGAAGCCGGTGATCACCTCGTCGAAGATCAGCACGATCCCATGGTGCTGCGTGATCTCGCGAAGCCCTCCGAGGAAGCCGGACACGGGCGGCACCATCCCCATGTTGCCCGCCACCGGCTCGACGATGATCGCCGCGATCTCCGCACCCCGCGCCGAGCACAGCGCCCGCACCGCGTCGATGTCGTTGTACGGCAGCAAGAGCGTCTGCTCGACGCAGGCGGCAGGGATGCCAGGCGACGACGGGATGCCCAGGGTCGTCGCACCCGAGCCCGCCGCGACCAGCAGCGCATCAACGTGGCCGTGGTAGCAGCCCTCGAACTTCACGACCGCGTCGCGGCCCGTGAAGGCCCTGGCGAGTCGGATCGCCGTCATCGTCGCCTCGGTCCCCGAGTTCACCAGCCGCACCTTGTCGATGCTCGGCACCGCCTCGACGATGATCTCGGCCAGACGGGTCTCCGCGAGGGTCGGCGCGCCGAAGCTCGAGCCCTTCGCCGCCGCCGCCTGCACGGCCGCGACCACCTCCGGCGCCGCGTGCCCCAGGATCAGCGGGCCCCAGGACGCCACGTAGTCGATATAGCTGTTCCCGTCGATGTCGGTGACGCGGCAGCCCTCGGCCCGCTCGAAGAACACCGGCGTGCCGCCCACGCCGCCGAAGGCCCGCACCGGGCTGTTCACGCCGCCGGGGATCACCTCGCTGGCCGCCTCGAAGGCCGACCTCGACCGCTCATGCGAGCGCTGCTCTGCCATGGCCTTGCTCGCCCAATCCTGTGTTGGAGGTCCATCCGGCGGGGATCATACCCATCGCCGGGAGACGAGTCAAACGGGCCGCAGATCGACAGCGCGTCGCGGATCTGCTCCAATGGGTAGACCGGTGCGAGTCGAGGAAGCAGCCAGCCCAGACTGCGAGCCTGGTCTCCTGGCTTCGCCGCCGCCCCACAAGGCTGGCGAGCAACGTCCTCCGGCGAGGGAGCTCTCGGGGCGCCGCAGGCTACGCCCCCACGGTGGGCCGGGGGGACTTGCATGGCTCTGACTGAGCCGGAGGGACGGCAGCCGATGACAGCGGCAATGGCCTGTAGGCGAAGGCGGCCTTGCCGCTGGCAGGCCGAAGGTCACGAGGCCGCAGGGGCGCCACGATGGGACAGCGCGCCTTGCATTGCGTAGAGGGCAGCGCTATGCTCGGAACCTGTGGGAGGGGCCGAACCCCGTCGCACGGAGAGGGATTGCCGCGATGAGATCGATGGTCGTTCCCCAGGCGCTGACGCTTGCATTCGTCGTGATGGCCTCGGGATGGGGGGGCCAGGCGCCGGGCCGGCAAGGCCTGGAGAAGGCGAAGAGCGACTACGCGTCGGCTATCGTTGGGGCGCGGAAGGCGCTGATCGCGGCCTACCACGCCGCCATCGCCGAGGCGCGGAAGCAAGGGGACGCGGCGGCGGCCAAGCGCCTGCGGGCGGAGCTGCGCGAGACGCTCCGCGACGCCAGCGCGCCCCGTGGACCGGCGGACGCGGTCCGCCTTACGCCCGAGGAGCTCGACGCCTATGCCGGGCGCTATCTGATGGACGGCGGCAGGCTCCAGGTGGTCGAGCGCGACGGGGACCGGCTCACCGTCTCGGACTCGTGGACCCGCCAGCCCGTCGCGCTGATCCCGCTCGGCGACGACCGCTTCCGCCGGGCTGACGGGGCGCTGGTCTACACTTTCCTACGCGACGAGACCGGCAGGGTGGACGAGTGCCTCTGCCGCCGCCCGGCTCAGGACGGCCGCCGCCTCGAGACGCAGGGCTGGCACGTCATCCGCGTCGAGGTCCTGATCGACGGGCGCAGCCGCCTGCTCATCCAGGGCGGCACCGTGCGGTGGCATCACCTCGACTGGGCCGTGCCAGGCCGCCAGGACGACCGCAACGAGCCGACCCTGCTCGACGGCAAGCCCTGGCGCCCCGCGTGGCCCGACTACGACGGGTGGCGGAACGCCTTCGCCATCTGCACGTCCACCCGCTACCGCGGCCTCGAGCCGGCCCTGCCTCGCGGCCCCATCGAGGTGCAGACGGGCCTGGTGCGCGGCCGCGGCGCCGCGCGTGTCATCGACGAGCCCTGCGCCGACAACAACTGGACCCTGGTCATCGAGCTCGATGACTGGCAGAACGGGGTGGACCGCTATGTCCTGGAGATCTACTGGCGCGAGGCAGGGCAGGCGCCGCCAGAGCCGGAGGCCGTGGCGATCCCCACCGACGGGCTTCAGCTCTACCTGCCTTTCCAGGGCAACGCGAAGGATGCGAGCGGCAACGGCCGCCACGGCGCGGTCGAGGGCGCGACCCTCACGCGCGACCGCTTTGGTCGCGAGCTCAGGGCATTCGCCTTCGACGGCGACGACGCCATCCGCGTGCCCGCGCCGCCGCGAGAGCCGAACGGCCCGCTCTCGGTGTCCGTGTGGGCGAGCTACGACGAGCTCGGCCGCTGGCACTACGGCACGATCGTCTCCCAGGACCGCAAGGAGGCGCGGGCCTGGCTGCTTGTGGGGCTCTTCGATCGCATCACGTGGCATCAGGCGGGCGTCGCGGAGATCGGTCGAGCGGTCCGCATACGCCCCAACGTCTGGTACCACCTCGTCGCCACCTTCGACGGCACCCACCACACCGTCTACCAGGACGGCGTGTTGTGCGACCGCAGGAGGGCGCCGCTCCCTGCGTTCAACAACGTGCCCATCCTGATCGGTCGCAAGGACTGGGAGGAGCCGGAGAACGTCCAGTTCCTCAAGGGCAAGGCCGACGACGTCCGCATCTACGACCGCGCGCTCAGCCGCCAGGAGGTGGCGGCGCTCTACCACGAGGGCGGCTTCGACCACCATCCCCTCGTCGAGGCCGCGGCGGCGGGCCACCTTGCGACGGTGCAGCGGCTCGTCGCCGAGAAGGCCGATGTGAACGCGGCGACGAAGGCTGGCCTCCGCCCGCTCTACGCCGCGGCCGATGCGGGGCACAACGGCGTCGTCGAGTTCCTGCTCACGAAGGACGCCAGGCCGGACGAGCCGAGCCTGGACGGCGAGACAGCGGCCCACGCCGCGGCCCGCGGCGGCCATCTCGACGCCCTCGTGGCCCTCGTCGGGGCGAACGCCGATGCGAACGCGCGGAGCAGGCACGCGCGCACCCCGCTACACACGGCCGCGGCCTGCGGCCACCTCGAATGCGCCAGGCTCCTGCTCGCCGCCGGCGCCGACCCCAATGCCGCCGACGCCCGCGGCAACACCCCGCTCCATCGCGCCGCCGCCTACGGCCACGCCGCCATCGCCGACCTGCTCGTCAAGGCCGGCGCCCGGCTCGCGGCACGCAACCGCCGCGGCCGCATCCCGCGGGACGTCGCCCGCGACTACCACCATCCCGCCATGGCCGGCCACCTCGACGAGGTCGCCCGAAAGGGCCTCGGCGCCACCGAGTTCTAGCCCCAGCCTCCCTGGCAGGACGGCGGCGAGGGCCGCGGGCCGTCGGACGCTGAGGAGTTTGACGGCGCGGCCGATCCTCTCTATCCTTGGGGCGGGCGGCGCAGGAGCGCGCCGCGCATCGTGGTCCGTGTCCGAGGGCATCCTGTGAGCGGTCGCGCCCGGCTGATCGTCGTCCTCGTGCTCTTCGTGATGGGCGTGGCCATCGCCTTCGCGCTGATGCCTGCGCGCCCTCCGGTGAAAGGCGGACGCCGCGTGCCTCAGCGCATCATCGCGCTGGCGCCGAGCCACGTCGAGCTGGTCTTCGCCCTCGGCTGCGGCCGCCGTATGGTCGGGGTCGGCGACCACTGCGTCCATCCGCCCAAGGCCCTGGACCTCCCCAGGTGCGGCGGCACCTTCGACCCCAACTACGAGCAGATGCTCGCCCTGCGGCCCGACCTCCTGGTCGTCCAGGGGCGGGCGGAGAAGGCGGATGCCTTCTGCCGCCGCTACGGCGTCCCGATCCTCCGCCTGGAGATCGAGGACCTCGAGAGCCTCTACGCCGGGACGCGGGAGCTCGGGCAAGCCCTCGACGTGGAGGATGCGGCGGAGCAGCTCGTCGCCCAGATCCAGTCGGAGCTGGATGCGCTGCGACGCCGCGTCGCGGGCGAGCCCCGGCCCACGGTGTTCCTGTGCCTCGGGCGGCGGGCCGGCTCGCTGCGCACGCTGTTCAGCGCAGGCGGCCCCACCTTCCTCACCGAGATGCTCGACATCGCCGGCGGCGAGAATGTCTTCGCCGACGTCGCGACCCGCTATCCCACGGTCTCGAAGGAGGATCTGGTGGCACGGGGGCCGGACTGGATCCTCGAGATCCAGGCGGGCGCCACCCTGTCCGACGCCGTTCGCCGGCAGTTGGCCGCCGACTGGGCATCGCTGCCTTCGCTGCCCGCCGTGCGGAACGACCGTATCCGGGTCCTGACCGACGACCATCTGCTGCTGCCCGGACCGCGGCTGCCACAGATCGCCGCGCGGTTCGCCGACGTGCTTCATCCGGCCAGGGAGGCGCCCGATGGGCAGTGAGCTGCTCGGACTCGACGCCGTGAGCTACCAGTACGCCGACAGCGACTGGCGGCTGGACGCCGTCAGCCTCGCCGTGGCGTCGGGCGAGGTGCTCGCGGTCATCGGGCCGAACGGCTCGGGCAAGAGCACGCTGCTGCGCATCGGCGCCGGCGTCCTGCGCCCGGCCGCGGGTCACGTCCTGCTCGACGATCGCGACGCGGCCGGCCTCGCCCGTCGCGAGATGGCCAGGACCCTGGGCTACCTGCCGCAGCAGGTGGCCAGCGAGTTCGACTACCGCGTCGAGGAGGTGGTGGCCATGGGCCGCTACCCGCACCTGTCGGGCGCGGGCTTCCTGACGAGGGACGACGTGGCGGTGGTGGACCGCTGTCTGGCGGAGACGGAGATCGAGCGCTACCGCGGCCGGCGCCTCTCGCGGCTGTCGGGCGGCGAGCGGCAGCGGGCCTTCCTGGCCTCCGTGCTGGCGCAGGAGCCGCGGGTGCTGCTGCTCGACGAGCCGACGAGCTCGCTCGATCTCCATCACCAGGTGCGCTTCTTCGGCCTGCTCCGCCGCCTCGCGTGCCAGGGCATGGCCGTGATGGTCGTCACGCACGACGTGAACCTGGCCTCGCTCTTCTGCGACCGCGTCGCACTGCTGCGCGACGGCCGCCTCGTCGAGGAGGGCTCGCCCGCCGAGGTGCTCCGCGAGGAGGTCCTCCGCGCGACCTACGGCGACGAGGTGCTTCTCGGAACCCATCCACAGACGGGCCGCCCCATCGTCCTGCCCGCTGCAGGTCCCAATCGGCAATCGGCAAGCGCCTCCGCCGAAGCGGCTTCGTCGCTCTCGCGAAGGCGGATCGGCGATCGACAATGACTGACCGCTCGCTCCTCACCCCCGGCCGCTGTCTCGCGCGCATCGCGGCGTACGCGGTGCCGTGCCTGGCAGTCGTGTGCCTGGCGCCGCTGGTGGGCAGCCATCGGACGACGGCGGAGATCCTGTGGGCGCTGCGGGTGCCGCGGGTCCTGCTGGGCCTGCTGGCGGGCGGGACGCTGGCGCTGGTGGGTGCGTCGCTCCAGGTGATCCTGCGCAATCCGCTGGCCACGCCGTTCACGCTGGGCGTCACGGGCGGGGGGGCGCTCGGCGCGGTGATCGCGATCTACGTGCCGGGGCTGATGATCGGCCTGGGGCCGCTCTCGACGCTCCAGGTTTTCGCGCTCGCCGGCTGCGGGGTGACGCTGCTGCTCATCTACGCCTTCGCGCGGAGGCCCCAGGGCATCTCGATGCCCACGCTGCTCCTGGCCGGCGTGACAATCGGCATCCTGTGCGGGGCGCTGACCCTGCTCGTGCGCTACCTCGCCGACCCCAAGCTGCTGGTGGCGATGGACCGCTGGGTGATGGGGGGCCTCGACGTCGTCGGCTACAGCAAGCTCGGCTCCATCGCGCCGCTCCTGCTGCCTGGCCTCGGGCTGCTGGCGCTCCAGATCCCCACGCTCAACCACCTGTCGCTCGGCGAGGAGATGGCCGCGGGACATGGCGTGGACGTGGCGGCGGTGCACCGCGAGGTGTTCTTCGGCGCGGGCCTCGCCACGGCGGCGATCGTGTCGGTCACCGGCCCCATCGGCTTCGTCGGGCTCATCGTGCCGCACGCCGTGCGCCGGCTCTCGGGCTTCGACCACCGCGTCGTCCTGCCCGCCTCGTTCCTGCTCGGCGGCGCCTTCCTCGTCGCCTGCGACACCCTCGCCCGCACCCTCATCGCACCCTCCGAAATGCCCGTCGGCATCCTCACCGCCCTCATCGGCGGCCCCGTCTTCATCTGGATCCTGCTGCGGCGCTGATGGAACTGGGGGAGGAACCACGTTCTTGAGGAGAAAGTGGTTCCTCCCCCAGACCCCCTCCTCCACAAAGACCTTTGCGATGAGCGCCGGGTATTCGCCCTTGCTGGCGGCCAGCAAGGGCGAATGCCCGGCGCCAATGTAGAGGTCTCTGGAAGGGGGGTCTGGGGGGAAAGCCTCTCTCCTCAAGAGAGGTTTCCCCCCAGCATGCTCAATCGAGAGGCAGTTCGGCGGTGAGAGCGGCGGTGAGGGGGGCGACGGGGGTGTTGGCGTCGAGGAGCTCGATGCGGGTGATGGGGCTGGCGGGGTTGGTGCGGATACGGAGGGTGCGGAGCTGGTGGGGACCGAGCTTCAGGGCGGCGCGGCTGCCGGGCACGTCTTCGTGGCCGTTGTAGTCGGCGAGGTGCTCGCCGTTGACGAGGCGGACATCCTGGGTCGGCGCGTCCTCGTAGCGGATGCGGAGGGTGAGGGCCGGCTTGCGGCCCTTGTCGAACGGGAAGGCCCAGCCGCCGACGCCGCCAAGCAGGTGGATCGCGCGACAGCGGAAGCCGACGGGAATGACGACGCGCGTCGGATAGCGCTGGGCGAGCGCCCTGGCGGGGCCGCCGCGCAGGACGATCAGGTTGCGGCCGCCGTTGGTCGCGGGGTCGAGCACGTCGAAGGGCACGCCGCGGACGGTGAAGCGGCCGAAGTGGGGGAAGTCGAAGACCTCGGTGCGGGATGCCGGGCTGGTGAAGAGGCCTTTTCCCGCGTTCGAGTGGACGTTGGCCGCGCGGCGCAGGTCGATGGGGCGGAAACGGCCTGAGGTCGCCTCGGGCAGCCAGACGGCGTAGGCGTCGCGATGGCCGCCACGGCTCCCGCGCTCTGTCTCGCTGCGATACCAGACGCCGATGTTGGCGAAGGGGAGCATCAGGGCGCGGGCCTGTTTCCCGCCGTCGAGGGCGATGCGGACAGCGAACGCCGGGCCGAGCGCTCCCTGCGGGGCCTCTGCCGGGCGGACGTCCGCCGCCAGATCATCGGGGTCGATGGCCACGCCGCCCAGGCCCGGCAGCGGCTCCCCCTTGCCGTCCCGCACCAGCGCCCTCCGCGTGGCGTCATCGCACCAGATGGAGTCGAGCGCGAAGACCACCGGGCCGCGCACCAGGGCGTAGAGTCCGTCGTTCGTGTGCCTCCCTGCCACCCAGCGGGCCTCCATCGGCAGCGTCAGCTCGACCTTGTCTCCCCTCCCCCACTCGCGGTCGAGGACGGCGTAGCCGGGCGCCGTCCATTCCTGGTCCAGTTCCCCGCCGTTGACGGCGATGGCCGGCTCCCTGCACCAGCCTGGCAGCCGCACGCGCAGGACGAACCGCTCGGGGCGGGTCGGCGCGACCTCAATGGTGATGGTCTCGCCCGCTGGGTAGGCGGTGACGACGCGGACGGTGACCTCGTTGCCCGTCGCGAGCTTCACCCGAGCGGCTGAGGGCACGAACTGGTTGACGGCGATGCCGTCCCTCGTCGCCGCGTAGAGCAGCGTCGGGAGCCTGGCGAGGATGCGCGGGCCGCTGGAGCTACAGCAGTTCGGCCCCGTGAAGCAGCCTTCGGGCTTCCAGCCGTTGAGCGGCGTGTGGTAGCGCCAGCCGTCGCCGTCGGCCGTCTGCGCGGCGGGCAGGTGGTTCCAGAGCAGCTTCTCGATGACGTCGGCGAACGCCGGC
>CAZDNN010000048.1:0-19728 GCA_964506385.1 uncultured Planctomycetota bacterium | reverse complement strand
TACCCGCGCCGCCTCCTACGAGGGCGGCTGGGACGTCAAGCGCATCCTCGGCACCGTGGCCGTCCACCCCGACGGCTCCGCCTACTTCCGCATCCCCGCCAACACCCCCGTCTTCGTCCAGCCGCTCGACGCCGAGGGCAGGGCGCAGCAGACGATGCGAAGCTGGTTCGTCGGCATGCCAGGCGAGACCGTCTCGTGCGTCGGCTGCCATGAGCGGCAGAACACCGTGCCGCCCAACGAATTCGCCCAGGCGCTCGCGCATCCGCCCGCCGACATCACGCCCTGGCATGGCCTCACTCGAGGCTTCAGCTTCGACCGCGAGGTCCAGCCCGTGCTCGACCGCCGCTGCGCCGGCTGCCACAACTGCGAGCAGATCCCCGACTTCCGCGCCAAGCGCCTCCACGAGGGCTTCGACGGCCACTACAGCCCCGCCTACCTGGCTCTCGCCCGCTACGTCCGCAGGGCCGGCTACGAGGCCGACTACCACCTGGCCGCGCCCGCCGAGTTCGAGGCCGACACCAGCCCGCTCGTCCAGATACTCAAGAAAGGCCACCACAACGTCAAGCTCACCGCCGAGGAGTGGGGCCGCCTCTACGCCTGGATCGATCTCAACGTGCCCTACGCCGCCAACTGGCGCGAGAGCCACCGCCCGCCCGAGGACGAGCAGGTGGCCCGCCGCGTTAAGTATAAGAAGCTCTATGCCCACATCTCCGACCGCGACGAGGAGCCACTACCCCTGCCGCCCGTCGCGGAGTTCGAGCGGCCGGAGCCTGAGCCGCCGCCGCCCGCACCCGTCCAGCTCGACGGCTGGCCGCTGACGCCCGAGCAGGCCGTCAAGCTCCAGAAGGCGACGGCCCTCTCGCCCCTGACGCTCGACCTGGGCGGCGGGGTGGCGATGCGGCTGGTGCCCGTGCCCGCGGGCGAGTTCGTCATGGGCGACGTCCACGGCTTCCCCGACGAGTATCCCGAGGCGGTGGTGAGGATCAACCGCCCCTTCTACCTCGGCGAGGCCGAGGTCACCAACGCCCAGTTCGCCCGGTTCGACCCCGGCCACGACAGCGGCTACATCGAGGCCCGCGGCAAGGACCGCTTCACCCGCGGCTACCCCGCCAACGAGCCCGAGCAGCCCGTTGTCCGCGTCACCTGGCGCCAGGCCACGGCCTTCTGCGAATGGCTCAGCGAGAGAACGGGCCTGCGCTGCACGCTGCCCACGGAGGCGGAATGGGAGTGGGCCTGCCGCGCGGGAACAGCCACCCCGTGGAGCTTCGGCGAGAAGTCCAACAACGTCGCTAATGTCGCCGACTCGTCCATCGCGAGCTGGAACTACGGCCGCTGCGAACCCGGCTACAGCGACGGCGCCAAGTGGTCGGCGCCTGGCGGCCGCTACAAGCCCAACGCCTGGGGCCTGCTCGACATGCACGGCAACGTCGCAGAGTGGACCTCGACGCCCTACCGGCCCTATCCCTACGACCCCCGCGGCGGCCGCAACGACGCGGCCGCGGCCGAGGCGAAGGTCGTCCGCGGCGGCTCGTGGAACGACACCCTGCGCTTCGCCCGCTCGGCCTCCCGCTGGCGCTATCCGCCCCACCAGCCCGTCTACAACGTCGGCTTCCGTGTCCTCGCCCGCCCGCGCAAGGTCGCACGGCGCTAGCAGTCCGTGGCAGAAGTCCTTCGCAGACGAGTGCGAGGGATTCGGGCCGAGGTCAAGGCGCGAGATCGCAGGCGAATCGGTGGATTCGTCGAGATCTCGCAACGCGGAGATCGGCCCGAAGACCCGCACGCAGTCCGAACGGACTTCTGCCACGGGCTGCTAGCCCGCATCAGCGACTGGGCAGGCGCAGAGCAGGCGGGCCGAAGAAGCCGCGGCAGGCGGCCTGGATGGCGAGGTAGCTGGCGAGAGGAGGACGTACTCGAAGACCGGCGTGCGGTCGGGCTCGGCGTGCCGCAGTGCGGCCTCGATGCGCTCGCGCGGCGTCATGGGCGCCTGGGGGCCGCCGGCTTGTCTCGGCCGGGCAGCGTGAGCGGCGTGCCGCCAGCCCATCATGGTGCGGCCGCCAGCCATACCCACAGCACGCATCCCCTCATCGCCCGCTCCTTGGCCCGTCAAACGACTTGGCATTCGTCAAGGCATTCTACCCCCCGTTGCCGGCCTCACAACCCACAAACGGCGAGGCGGACAAGACTGCGATTTGACCTGCCTTGCCCATGTTCGTATGATGTGAGCCGAGCGGGAGGATAGAGTTCCCGCGCCCCGCTGGCGCCCGCCACAAGCCTGACTGGAAGGGCCGATGCTCCGGAAGGTCTCCTCGCACGGAATCGGGTACTCGATCGCCGACCTGAGTCAGGTCCGCTACATCTTCGCGAGCGCCGTCCCCCGCGTCGATGGCGACCTCTACGAACAGGCTCACGATGCCCTCTCGACCATCGAGTCGGTCATCTGTGGACAGGTCTGCGGCGGCGGCTGCATCGTCCGCCAGGCCGTGTTCCTCCGCGATCCCGCCGAGTACGAGACCTGCAAGCAGATCATCGGCGAGTTCTACGGCGACGACCTGCCGGCGACATCCTACGTGGTGCAGCCGCCGTGCGGCGGGAAGCTCGTCGAGATCGAGGCCTGGGGCGTGTGCCGCAACGGCGGCGACCTCGCCGTCGAGCGGGTCTCGGAGCACCTCGTGATCGTCCGCCACAGCGGCATCACCAGCGCCCACTGCGCCGGCATCGTGCCCCGTATCGACGACGACGCGGTCTATCACCGATCCTTCAATGCCTTCCAGCGGATGCGCGACGCCCTCCTCTCGCACGGCTTCCGCTACGAGCAGATCATTCGCACCTGGCTCTACCTCGGCGACATCGTCGGGGTCCAGGACGGCGTCGAGCGCTACCGCGAGCTCAATCGCGCCCGCAGCGACTTCTACGAGGGGCTGTGCTTCTCCAACAGGCACGTGCCGCCGAGTGTCAACGGCACGGTCTACCCCGCCAGTACAGGCATCGGCGCGAGCGACCGCGACGTGCTCATGGGCTGCCTCGCCCTCGAGACCGACCGCGACGACATCGCCTTCCTCCCCCTCGAGAACCCCCAGCAGACCAGCGCCTTCGACTACGGCAAGCAGCACGGCACCTCCAGCCCCAAGTTCAGCCGTGCCATGGCCGTCATCACCGGCGACACCGCCGTCGTCCTCATCTCCGGCACCGCGAGCATCGTCAACGCAGAGACCCGCCACATCGGCGACGTCGAGGCTCAGACCCACCAGACCCTCGACAACATCCAGAAGCTCATCGCCGCGCCCAACTTCGCGCGCTACGGCTTCCACGGCCTCGGCGCGACCCTCGACGACATGGCCCTCGTCCGCGTCTACATCAAGCGCCGCGAGGACTACGAGCGCACCCGCGCCATCTGCGAGTCCCGCCTGGGCGAGCTCCCAGCCATCTACGCCGTCGCCGACGTCTGCCGCCCCGACCTCCTCGTCGAGATCGAAGGCATCGCCTTCGCCCACGGCGCCTGACCGTTCCCCCGCCCCACCGCCATATGCCCTGCGGGCCGCTCCCCGGCGGCATCCGCAAATGGCGGTGAGGGGGACGATGTGGCTGGTGCGAGGGGCTCAGGGCTTCCGCTCGACGGCCTTGCCCGTCGCGTGCCGAGCCTTGGGGAGGGCCTCGCGGTACTCGAAGCGAGGGGAGTTGGCGGCGTCGTGGCACTGGCGGCAGATGGGCAGGATGTTGCACTCGTTACAGGTGCCGCCGAGCCGGGCGATGGCCTTCGGCTTCCTGGGGTCGTCGGCGTGAGCCTTGCCGGGGCCGTGGCAGGCCTCGCAGCCAGCGCCGGCGAGGGGATGGGCGGCGGCATCCGCCGGCGGCTCGGTGGGGAATCCGCCGGGCCGCCCGTAGCCGGTGACGTGACAGCGCAGGCACTCGGCCTTCCTGATGCCCACAACCCCCCGCTTGTATGGCGGCACGCTCCAGTGGTCGGGTGCGGCCTCGGCGAGGATGGCCGTGGCGCGGGCGTGCGGCTTCTTCATCACGTCGGCGTACTCGGTGGCATGGCACTTGCCGCAGGCCTCGGAGCCGATGTAGGGCGTCTGGGGGTCGAAGAGCTCGCGCCCTGCGCCCGAGCACAGCCGCTTGAGCTCGGCCTCGCGCTCGGCGCGCGGCAGCTTCGCCAGCTCCTCGCCCCGCGTGTGGAGCACCCGCTGCCGGGCCTTCGCGAAGTCGAACCGCGGCGAGTGCACGGCGTCGTGGCACGTCCTGCACAGGGCTTCCTCCACCCTGCTCGGCTTCCCCGTCAGCGCCTTGCAGCCGTTTCCGCCGTGGCAGCTCTCGCACTGGACGTCGGTGAGGTGGGGGGTGGATTTCTCGGAGATGAACCCGCCGAGCCGGTCGGTGGCGACGACGTGGCAGCGGATGCACTTGGGGTCCGTCTCCTTGCCGATGCGGACCAGGGTCTCCCAGGCGCAGGCGTGGCGGGTCAGCGACCAGTCGGTGTGCTGCGCGGCGTGGCAGACGCGGCAGGACCGCTCGCCGCTGAACCTCGCGGTGCCGAACATCGGCGAGGTCTTCAGCCCCAGGAGCGTGCGGATCTCCATGTGGAGGACGGGCTCGAGGCCGGCGGCGTGGCTCTTGTGGTGGTAGCGGACCGTGCCGTCAGGCGCGATGACGTAGGTGTCGGGCGTCTGGCCGGCGAAGCGGAAGGCGCCGGTCAGCTTCCAATCGGGGTCGCCGGCGACGGGGAAGCGGTAGCGCCGCTCGTCCACGTAGCGCTTGAGCGCGTAGCCGCTGGCGTCGGTGCACACGGCGATGACCTCGAGCCACGGCTTCTCCGTCCGCGCGCCCTGCCCGTATGCTTTGAGCATCCGGTCCTGGAGGAAGGCAAGCTGGGCCTTGCACTTGTCGCACTTGCGCATGATGAAGGCGAAGACGACGACGTGGCCGCGGTAGTCGCTCAGGCGCCGGGTCCTGCCCGTGCTGTCGGTGAACGCCACGTCGGGCGCGGCGGGGTGGTGGCCTGCGAGGGGCTGGGTGTCGGTCGCGGTGTCGATGTTGCAGAGGCGGAGGACGTTGCGGTAGAGCTCGTCGGCGGGGTCGGTGGCCTTCTCGGCGGCGGCGGCGCGCAGGGCCTGGCCGGCCGTGGCCTTGGCGGCGACGGGGAACGCGAAGAAGGCGGGCAGCAGGTCGGGGCGGTTGCGCGCGGCGGCGAAGTAGCGCGCCGCGATGCTCCCGTCGCGGTCGATGATACAGGGGAAGGTGGCCCCGGCGCTCTCCAGATGTGCCTCCACGGCAGCGGCCATGCTGCTGCGGCCCATCGCAGGCCGGTGGATGTAGCTGTGGGCCGGGCGGTAGCCGGGGGGGACCATGACCCCGACGACGGTCATGTTGTGCTCGTGGCGGGTCTCGTGGAGGCGCTGGGCGGCGCGGGTGGCCGCGTCCGCGTACCGGGCCTTGGTGTCGCAAAGGTAGACGATGAGGCGGCGATGCTCGTTGGCCTCGCCGAAGTCGAACCGCCAGCCCTCCGTGGTCGCGGCCTTGAAGGCAAGCAGATGCCCCTTCCCGCCTGGCGGCGGCGGCGGACGCTTCCCTGACGGTGGGACGTAGGGCACGCGCGGCTTGGGGTGCTCGAGCCGCGGCGGATCCCCGATGGGCGCGCCCTGGGCAGGCCGCCACAGCAGGGCCGCCAGCAGCACGTGAGGCACGAGCCGTCGCCACCGCAGCATCAAGACCTGCATCCTGAACCCTGACAGGGGCTTAGCCCGGCCTCTCGAGAACGATATCCCGGCCTCAGCCCCATGTCAAGGCGCCGCGCTGGCGTCAGCCGGCCGTCTGGCCGCCGGGGCGGGTGATGGGGTGGAAGCGGAGGGGGGCGCGATCTGCGGCGCGGACGGCCTCGACGGCCTCGCGGTGGAGGACCTCCTGCGCGCGGATCGGCTCTCCCTCGCGCTCGACGGGCACCCAGGTGCCGTCGGGCAGCAGCCGCAGCGCCTTGACGTTGTCGGCCATGCAGGTGTCGAGCATGGCCACCAGCCGCTGGCGCAGGTGGGGCGCAGTCACGGGGAAGACGGTTTCGAGCCGCTTGCTGAGGTTGCGCACCATCCAGTCGGCGCTGGACAGGTATACCTCCTCGTGCCCGCCGTTGCGGAAGTAGTAGATGCGGGCGTGCTCGAGGTAGCGATCGACGATGGAGACGACCTCGATGTTCTCCGACACGCCCGGCACGCCGGGCCGCAGGCAGCAGATGCCCCGCACGTTCAGCCGCACCTGCACCCCCGCCTGGCTGGCGCAGTAGAGGGCCTGGATCATCCGCCGGTCCTGGAGGGAGTTCATTTTCGCCATGATGAGCGCGGGCTGCCCCGCTCGGGCGATCTCGGCCTCCCGCTCGATCATCTCGATGAACCGCTGGCGCGACTCGTGGGGCGAGATGGCGAACAGGCGCCAGCCAACGGCCTGGGAGTAGCCGGTGAGGAGGTTGAAGAAGGCTGAGGCGTCAGCCGCGAAGTCGCGGTCGGTCGTCAGCAGCCCGACGTCGGCGTAGAGCCTGGCGGTCCTCTCGTTGTAGTTGCCCGTGCCTCCGTGGACGTAGCGGCGGATGCCGTGCTCCTCGCGGCGGATGATCAGGAGGAGCTTGGCGTGGGTCTTGAGCCCCGCTATGCCGTAGATGACGTGGCAGCCGGCGTCCTCGAGGCGGCGCGCCCACTCGACGTTGTTGGCCTCGTCGAACCGCGCCTTGAGCTCCACCAGCACGTCCACCTGCTTGCCATTCTCGCCGGCCCGGGCCAGTGCCGCAATGATCGGGGAGTCGCGGCTCACGCGATACAGGGTCATCTTGATGGCCACCACCTTCGGGTCGTCGGCCGCCTCCTCGAGGAGCCGCACGACGGGCGCGAATGCCTCGTAGGGGTGGAAGAGCAGGACGTCGTGGTCCTGGAGCGCCTCCCAGATGTCGTCGCAGCCCACGAGGTCACGTGGCGGCTGGACGGGCCACTCTGGCTCGCGCAAGTCGTCGAAGCCAGGGCGGCTGACGACCTCCCAAAGCGCCGCAGCGTCGAGCATGCCGTCGATCTCGTAGACGTCGGCCTCCTCGACCTCGCACCACTCCCGCAGCCAACTCCCCAGCCGCGCGTCGGCGCCGGCGGCGATGCACAGGCGCACGACCGCCTGCCGCCGCCGCGCGCGGACCGCCTGCTCGATCGCCTGGAGCAGGTCCGACGCGTCGTCGTCGTCCACCGGCACATCGGCGTCCCGGGTGATGCGGAACACGGCGGCGCACGCGACCTCGTAGCCTGTGAACAGCGCGCCCACGTTCTCCGCCACCACGTCCTCGAGCCGTGCCAGATGCAGCCCCGACTCGGCGGGCATGGGGAGAAACCGCGGGAGGATCGACGGGATGGGCACGATGGCCAGCTTGAGCCCTGTCTCCGGCTCATCCGGGGTCGTCAGCGCCAGGGCCACGTGGAGGCAGGAGCCGGGCAGCAGCGGGAACGGGTCGAGCTCCTCGACGGCGAGCGGCGTGAGCACAGGCAGGATCTGGGCGTCGAAGTGCGAGCGGAGGAAGTCGCGCTGGTCGGGCGTCCAGCCCTCGGGGGCCGTCACGTGCAGGCCGTGGGCCTCGAGGCGGGCGAGCACGTCGCGGATGCCGGCGCTCTGCTCGGCCACCATGCGGTGGACCCGCTCGCCGATCCGGGCGAGCTGCTCCGCCGGCGTCAGGCCCGCGATATCGCGCCCCGCGTCCCCCGCGGCCTCCTGCTGCTTCAGGCCGGCCACGCGGACCATGAAGAACTCGTCGAGGTTCGAGCTGACGATGGCCAGGAACTTCAGCCGCTCGAGCAGTGGCACGTCCTCGCTCAGCCCCTGGCGAAGCACGCGGTCGTTGAACTCCAGCCAGCTTAGCTCGCGGTTGAAGTACAGGTCGGGCGACTTGAGATCCACGTCCTGTCCCATCCATCGGTCCTCTTGGGAGAGCGTGCTATTCGACAGGGCTGGCCCTGCGGCCGTCGCCGAGCGGCGCGGCCGCCTCTTCGAGGCGCGCCCGCATGCCGAAGGTCTCCTCGAACAGGTCGGCCTTCTCCGCCATCGCCTGGCGCTCGAGCGTAAGATCCACCGCGCCGCCGACATAGATGATGAACTCGCCGGGCCTCCGCTGGAAGCTCAGCTCGCGCACGTGCTGCTGATGCCCGCGGTCCAGGGCGTCGGCGACCCGCAGCAGGCTCGCCAGCTTGCTCACCGCGATCCGGTCCTCACGCGGCAGCGTCATGTAATCGAGGTGAGTCTTCTTCGGCGCGGACCGGCGGTGGTAGCGCGCGACGTGAGCCACCATCTCGATCTCGCGGCGGCTCAGGCCGTAAACCTCGGCGTGAGCGATCAGGTAGTAGCAATGCTTGTGATGCGCCCGATTGCTGACGAACTTGCCTACCTCGTGCAGCACCCCCGCCACCCGCAGCAGCAGGCGGTGGCGCGGCCCGAGCCCGTGCTCGGCCGCCAGCTCGTCGAACAGCCGGACCGCCAGGTCCGCCACCTGCGCCGCGTGCCGCTCGTCCACCCGGTACTTCGCGCCCACGCTCTTGGCCGATCGCACGATGCTCTCCGCCAGCTCCGGGTCCTCCTTGCCCGTCACCCGCCGCGCCATGTCCAGCAGCAGGCCGTCGCGCATGGAGACGCTGCACACGACCATCTCCTCGGCGCTCGACGCGTGGAGCAGCGCGCGGTAGATGAGCAGCGCCGGCATGAGCCGCACGGCCGTGGGCAGCGGCAGGCCGTAGCACGAGGCAACCTGCGCGGGGGTCTGACGCGCGCACTCGCTCACCAGGCGCTCGAAGGCCGACTGCTCCACCATCGACACCCGCTCGGCCCCCACCAGGGGCCGTCCCGCGTGCTTCGCCGCGAACTGCGCGTCCTCGCCCACCGCCAGCAGCCACCGCACGGCGTCCAGCGGCATCGTCCGCCCCACGATGTTCACCACGCTCGCAATACGGTGCCGCAGCAGCTCCATCGCCCGATCTCGCGGCTCGCGGGTGCTGGCCAGGTACTCCTGGAGCCGGATCGAGCCGACGGCGTAGCTCACCGAGGCCGTGATGACCCCGCCGTCGAGCACAGTCAGCAGGGTGCTCCCCCCGCCGACGTCCACGATAAGGGCGCGGCCGCTGCCCAGGTCGAGCGCGTCGCCCACGGTGACGCGCAGCGCGGAGGCCGACAGGCGGCTCTCCTCAGTCGTCGCGAGCACCTCGAGGTCAATGTCCACCGCCATCGCCACCCGGTCCACGAAGGCGTCGCCGTTATCCGCCTCGCGCACCGCGCTCGTCGCCACGGCGCGCACCGCCTCGACCCCATAGGTGTCGAGCATCCTCCGGTAGTCCCGGAGGATGGCGATCGCCGTGTTCATCGTCTGCTGACTCAGGCGGTCGGTCACGAAGGTGTCGTGTCCCAGCGCCACCGCGCGCTCCACCCGCTCGAGCTCCTCGAGCCGCCCGTCGGGCCACATCTGGGCGATCACCATGCGCACGGAGTTCGTCCCGATGTCTATGACGGCCACCGGCTTCGACCTGCTGGCTTCCGGCTCAGGGTTCCACGTCGCCATGGTCCCACACCACTGGAGGTTGGTCGATCGCGTAACAACTCAGTGTACCCGACCTCTCGGGGCCTGTCCAGCGCTTCTTTTCCCCCAGACACGCTGCCGGCCACCGGCTTGCGGCGTCACGTTCGCCGCGTATTCGCCTTCAGCGCAGCCGAACGGAGTAGCCGACGACCGAGGCTGGGGGCAAAGGCCGACGGCTGGCCTCCGGCCAGGGAGCCTGGCCGGTGCTCAGCGACACCGTGTCAGGGCCGTCCCACGTGTTCCTCGCCCACGGCTCGGGCCCGGTGAGGGTGGTGATGCGCGCGACGCCCGCAGGCCGAAGCTCGCCGAGCTGCCAGGCGAGCCGTACCGGGCGGCGCGGATGGCGGTTGATGGCCGTGACGTGCAGGGTCCGCCTGTCGTCGGACAGCGTGGCCGCGACATCCACGACGGGCAGGCCGCGAAAGGCCGGGCCGTCCGCCGCGACGGCCACGTCCCGCGGGCCGGCGTGCTCGGCGAAGAGGCGGAAGGCCAGGAACACGGGCGTCTGGAGGACGCGGCCCGGCCGCGTGCGGAGCGCGCCGATGACGTTGACCATTAGCGCGTAGTTGCCGATGGGCACGCCGTCGCCGACGCGGTGCATCGCGTGGAAGACGCCCGCCGCGTAGATCGCGTCCGCGAGACCGTGGGCGGCACGCGCCTTGCCTGGGGTGGTGTTCCACTCGTCGAAGGTCAGCGGCAGGCGCTTGCCGGCGGCCTGCTCGGCGATGCGCAGGGTGTTCCGCAGCGACCGCTCGATGCGCAGCGGCGCGCCGGCGACCTTCGCCCACTCGGGGTCGGTGCAGCGGCGGGCGTCGTAGCCCACGTAGTCGTGCACCGAGAGCATGTCCACGGCCTTCCCGCAGATCCGGAGCGCCCGGCGGTTCCAGTCGCTGTAGGCATCGTCGAGGACTCCGGAGGCGATGAGGACGATCTCAGGATCGGCCCGCCGCATGGCCCTGGCGAACTCGACGGCGCGCAGGCCATAGTCCTCAGGCGTCGTGTGGCCGAGCTGCCAGGGGCCCCAGATCTCGTTGCCGATGTCCCAGTACTTCACGCTGTAGGGCTCGCGGTGGCCGTTGGCGGCGCGGAGCCTGCCATTAGGCGTGTCGGGCGCGCCGTTGCAGTACTCGACCCACGCCGCCGCTTCCTCGGCGGTGCCCTCCCCCGCGTTGACGCAGATACACGGCTCGGCGCCCAGGACGCGGCAGTAGGCGATGAACTCGTCGGTGCCCATGTCGTTGTAGACCCACGCCTTCCAGGCGCGGTCCCAGCGGGTCGGCCGCCTGTCCTGCGGGCCGACCCCGTCGCGCCAGTGGTAGCCCGACGCCATGTTCCCCCCCGGCCAGCGGAAGATCGGCACGGCGGCCAAGCGAGCCACCTCGAGCAGGTCCCGTCGGAAGCCACCCACGTGGTCAGCCCGCATCAGCGACGCCGCGCCCACCCAGAGCTGGCCCGGACCGTTCGCGGCGATGGCCAGCGCCCCCTTCGCCGTGTCCCGCGTGGCCTTGAGGGTGCACGCCAGCGTCTGCCAGTCGGCGCCGCGCAGATCGAAGGCGTGCTTCCCGTGGACCCCTCGGTCGTCGCCGAGTCCAACGCGAACGGCGCGGACGCCTCCCGCCGCCTTCACAACGACGCGGACCGCGTAGTCCACGCCCCTTCCCAGGGTCAGCTCGCGCTGGGCGACGCCGCCCTCAGCCTTCCCGAGGTCGATGCGCTGGCTCTGCGGCTCGGCGTAGGGGTGGGCGGGGTCGGGTGCGCAGGCCTTCGGCTTGCCGAAGCGCTCCCACTTCCAGACCACGCCCGTCGGTGTCGGCGGGCCGATGAACTTGCGGTTGTGCAGCCGCTCGTCCCACATCCCCTGGAAGATGCAGTGGCCGAGGAACTCCAGGAAGAACCCCCGCTGGAGCGGCGGCAGCCGCCTGCCCGTCTCGGCGCCCAGCGTCACCGTCGCGGCCAGGGCCTCGGGCGGCTTCGCTCGCGGCACGGGGACCAGCTCGACGTAATCCACGTCCAGCGCACCCGCGGGGTTCGGCCCGAAGCTCTTGCCCATGAGCCCCACGAACTGCGGCGTCAGGCCGCCGCCGTACCAGCAGCCGTGCTCCGTCCACCTCTGTGCGCCCGGCTTGCGGGTGCGCAGGCGGTAGGTGTCCACTCGCCTGGCGATCTGGAGCTCGATATCGCGGGCCTCGACCCCGGTGCGGAGATAGGCGCCGTGTCCCGTCGGCTCGGCCCACACAGCGGGCCGCGGTGCGTCGGGGTAGAGCGATTTGCTCAGGAACGGCCCCCACGCCAGGATCCGCTCGGGCGAGAAGCCCACGACGAGCGCAAGGTGCAGATTCGAGTCAGCCTTCCACTCAGACAGTGACACGCGGGCATTGAGGTCCCAATCGCCATCGGGCGCAGCCGTCTGGAGGAACGCCGCGCGCTGCACCCCTGCCCAGTGGTTGAAGCCCTCGGACGTCTGCGGCACCGTCAGCCGCAGCCACCCTGCCCGCGCCGACAATGAGACGCTTGGCCCGGGCGCGGGCGTATGCCACGTCCACCGCTTGTGAAGACTCCGCCGATCGAACTCGTCACGCCACGGCGCCCCACCGGCCGCCGCAGCCACCAGCACAAGTGCCACCAGAGCCAAGCCATCCGCGTTCACACCATGCCTCCTGCGACGAACTGGCTCACACAGCGCCTTAGGGACCATCGCGTCGCTCGCCAGTATGCCAGACACCCTGTGTCGAGCCAAGTCGGATTACGTTGTCCCTGTCTCCGCGAACCATCCCCGCGTCCGTCAGCGTCCCCCTCACGCCAACAGACCGCGTTCCCCCCCTGCGCTCCCGCACGCCGTCCAGCCACCCCGCCTTCCCCTGCCCGCGCCCACACGGTGAACGCGGCCCCCTCGCCAACAGCCCCCTGCGCTCTGTGCCCACCGACACCACGCAGGCAGGTGTCTCGGACCTGCCCAGGTCCGAGACAGCTCTGCCTGGACTCTACCCAGCCCCCACCGGGCGCAACACACCGCCGCCCGCTCTGCCCGCGGTCCGCCTCAACCACGTCTCTGGCGGCATTGCCTGCCCCGCGCCACCCTCTGCCTCGACCAACCCGGCTCCAGGCCTCCCCGCGCGCCATGGCTCACCGCAGGGCCTGGAGCCTGCGCACCACGAGCAAGAACAGCCCGCGATGAAAAGGCGTCCTGTGCCTCGACGCGAGCGCCCATAACCCACGCTGACGCTCACGGATGTAGCCGCGCCGCTCCAGTTTGTCCACATGACGGTAGCAAGCGGCTCGCGACATGCTCAGGTCGGCCCGGATCCCCTCCTCATTGCAGATCCCCATCTCGTGCAGGAGCTTGGTCACCTGCACGCGACGCACGTTCGTGAAAGCCGTCGCCGCGTCGAACAGCACGTCGAGGACCCGCTGCACCTCCTGGCCCATGTCGCCTAACTCCACACTTCGAAGGTGCAAGAGTCCCTCCTCATCCCATCCCCGCACCGCCCACAAAGGCTCGGCAAACGCACGGTGAACCAGACGTGTCGGCCGAAACAGCCCAGGCAGCTCTGACGCCAGTCGGTAGTAGACCTTCGCCCCCGAACGACGCCGCTCCACGAGACCGGCCCCAGCCAACACGCGCAGGTGCGCAGAGACCACATCCTCCGCCAATCCCGACCGCCCCACCAGCTCGCCCACACGCAGTTCGCTCGCCAAGCTCAGCGGATGGAGCAGCCTGAGCCGAGGCCCACACGCCAACGCGCGACACACACTGACGATCGTCTCCATGTCGATGGCCTCCTCTGGTTTGTCTCGGACCTGCCCAGGTCCGAGACGCCCTCCGATCTGACGCTATCCCCACGGCAAACGCCGCCCCTCGTGCCCCCTCTCCGCTGCTCGCAGGGCGCTCGCTACTTCCCGATGCAGTAGAGCGTCTCGGACGTGCGGATGAACAGCCGCCTCTGGGCGGCGACGATGGTCGAGCGCGCGAAGAAACGGCTACGCGCGCCCATCCGCGTGCGATGCAGGATCTTGAATGCGTCGCCTGCCTCGAGGACGATGGCCTCGCGAAACTCGTAGAAGCAGTAGAGCTTCCCGTCCGCGCCCGTCAGCGACGCGCGGATGACGCCGCGGCCGCCCAGGTCGCCCTTCCACTTCACCTCCCCCGTCTTCGGGTCGATGCAGGCGATCCGCTTCCGGTCGTCGTGGAGCACGTAGAGCCGGCCCCGATAGTATAGCGGGGTGCTGGCGTCCGGGATGTCGCGGTCGTAGGTCCACGCCACGCACTCCTTGCCGAGCCGGCCCGTGCCGCGGGGGCGGATGGCGAACATCGTGGAGTGCTTGGGGCCAACGACGACGATCGTGTCGCCCGCGACGACGGCCGATGGGACGATCCGCCAGTGGTGGATCTTCTCCGGGTTGTAGGTCCCCCAGCGCCAGACCTCCTTGCCCGTCTCGGGATCGTGCGCCGTGAGGTAGTCGGCGCCGTAGACGAGGACCAGGCCCCTGCCGTCGCGCTCGTACGGGATGGCCGAGCTGTAGGCCTCCTGCGCCTCGTCGCGGGCGTCGGTCGGGCGGTCCACCTTCCAGAGGTCCCTGCCCGTATCGGGGTCGATGGCGAGCAGGTAGCTGTCGTGATGGGCAGCAGGCGCGCGGCCATAGCGGTCCTGGCGCTTGTTGCGGATCGCCACGATGTAGAGCTTGCCCCGGTAGAGCAGCGGGCTGGAGCTGTAGCCGAACATCAGGGCGTTGTGGCCATGGTCTTTCTCGAGGTTCCGCTGCCACAGGAGCTTGCCGTCGAAGTCGAAGGCGAAGAGCTCCTGGGTGCCGTAGTAGAACCACACGGTCTTGCCGTCGGTCACTGGCGACGGCGAGGCCATGTTGTTGCGGGCGACCTTGCGGTCCTTTCCGGTCGTCCGCCGCCAGAGCTCCTTGCCCGTCTTCGCGTGGATGCAGATGGCCAGCAAGTCGTCGGTCTGGGTGTCGGTCGAGGTGATGAACACGCGGTCGCCCCAGACGATGGGCGTCGCGCCGCTCGGTCCGGGCATGGGCGCGGTCCACCGGACGTTCTCGGTCTCGGTGAAGGTCGCGGGCAGGTCGGTCTCGGTGGTGGAGCCATTGAAGAATGGCCCGCGCCACTGGGGCCAGTTCTCTGCCCGCGCGACGGCGGCGCAGGCCAGCAGGAAGATGACGCATCGGCTCAGCCTCATCGGTCGCTCCTTCGGCTCATGGACCCTCAACACCCCGGTTCGGCGGGGCCGTAGTCTAGCAGAAACGCCGCGACCGCCGCAACGGAGGCTGCACGCCATCGTTCACGTGCGACTTGCGGGGTGGGGCCCGACTGAGGGCAGCAGAGAAGACGAAGAGGATGGAACCGCAGATGAACACGGATGAAGACGGATGCTGGATGCTGGATGGCGGGCCCAAGCCGCAAGCTGTAAGCCTCAAGCTGCGAGCCACGAGCTGCGAGCGCCGAGCCGGAAGCTGCAAGCTGCAAGCTGCAAGCTGCAAGCTGCAAGCCGCAAGCTGCAAGCCGCAAGCTGCAAGCCGCAAGCTGCGAGCGCCGAGCCGGAGAATGGGAGCCACGAGCGGTCGCCCAACTACTGCGGAGCGACTGGGTGCTGTAAGTGGAGGGGCTTGCCCCGGCAGGCAGGCCAGTCCCGACAGCGATAGGACCTATGGGACGGATAGGAGGGAGCCGGCCCCCGGGTTCCATTGGTCCTATCGGTCCTATAGGTCCTATTCGATGCGCCGAGCGGCGAGGCACATGGGCTGGCGTGCGGGGCGCGCCGTGATATACTGGTTGTCCGCTGAGGGGCGAGGACGACCCGCTGTGCATCGGGTAAGGAGACGATGATGGACCGAAGACAGTTCCTGCTCTCGCTGGGATCGGGCGCGATGGCTCTCGCGGCGTCACGCCGCTTGCCCGCCGCCGAGCCGGCCCGCCGCAAGCCCAATATCATCTATATCCTGGCCGACGACCTCGGCTATGCGGAGCTGGGCTGCTACGGACAGAAGTGGATCAGGACGCCGTGCGTGGACCGCCTCGCCGCCGAGGGGATGCGGTTCACGCAGCACTACTCGGGCAGCCCCGTCTGCGCGCCGTCGCGCTGCGTGCTGATGACGGGGAAGCACACGGGTCACGCCTGTATCCGAAACAACGGGAAGCCCAGAGGCCCGGAGTTCGACCGCCTCAGGAAGAAGTACGGCTGCGAGTTCCCCGGCCAGCATCCCCTGGCCGCCAGCGAGACGACGGTCGCCGAGATCCTCAAGGCCCACGGCTATGCCACGGGGGCGATGGGCAAGTGGGGACTCGGCCAGTGGGGGACCTCCGGCGACCCGACGACGCAGGGCTTCGACCTCTTCTACGGCTACAACTGCCAGGTCCACGCCCACAACCACTACCCCCGCTATCTTTGGCGCAACGGCAAGAAGGAGACACTGCCGGGCAACGACCGCACGCTGACGGGCGAGACCTACTCGCAGGACCTCTTCATCCGCGAGGCCCTGGCCTTCATCCGGGCGAACCGGGGCCGCCCCTTCTTCCTCTACCTGCCGTTCATCATCCCGCACCTGTCGATCCAGGTGCCCGAGGCGACGCTCGCGGAATACAAGGGGAAGATCCCCGAGGCGGACTACAAGCATCGCGGCTACCTCAAGCACCCCTTCCCTCGGGCCGGCTACGCCGCGATGGTGACTCACATGGACCGCGGCGTCGGCGAGATCATGACGCTGCTCGAGGAGCTGGGCCTCGACGACAACACGCTCGTGATCTTCGCGAGCGACAACGGCCCGACCTTCAACCGCCTCGGCGGCAGCGACTCCGAGTTCTTCCAGAGCGCCGGACCCTTCCGCGGCCTCAAGGGCAGCGTCTACGAGGGCGGCATCCGCGTGCCCATGGTCGCCAGATGGCCCGGCAGGATCCGGGCGGGGGCCGTGAGCGACCACGTCTCGGCCTTCTGGGACATCCTGCCCACCCTCTGCGAGGTCGCCGGCGCCCCCGTCCCGAAGGACATCGACGGCATCAGCCTGCTGCCCACGCTGCTCGGCACGGGGCAGCAGAGGGCGCACGCCCACCTCTACTGGGAATTCCCGGCCTACGGCGGCCAGCAGGCGGTGCGGCTGGGGGACTGGAAGGGCGTCCGGCAGAAGATGCTCCGCGGCCCCGTCAAGACCGAGCTGTACCACCTGGGCGACGACCCGGGGGAGACGACGGACCTCGCGGCGAGGCATCCCGATGTCCTGGCCCGCATCGAGGCCGTCATGAGCCAGGCGAGGGTTCCCTCGACGCTTTTCCCGTTCAAGGCTCTCGACACCCCGCCCAGGCCGTGAGGCCGGCGGCGATGGCAAGATTTCGGAGAATTCTGTTGCGTGGGGGCCGGGATTCTGCTATGCTGGTGTGAAACGGAACGGTCTTCGCCGGATGCCCACTGGCGAGAGGTTGTGGTTGCCCTTTACCTCTGGCCGGGCCTTCCACAAGCGATTCCGCCCCGATCACTGTGAGACCGCGTAGAGAGGGCCCGACTGTGCAGGGCCGCGCGGCCTGCCCGCTGCTGGCGAATCGCCCAATGCCCTGGAAAGCAGATGGCCGCCGAACGCGGGGGACCGGTGTACCTCCATGTCTGGAGAGTCTGGCGTGAACATTTATGTCGGCAACCTTTCGTATGACACGAACGATGCCGGCCTGCGGGCCGCGTTCGAGGCCTACGGTGAGGTGTCGTCCGCTCAGGTGATTATGGACCGTGACACGGGCCGGTCCCGCGGCTTCGGCTTCGTCGAGATGCCGTCGGACGAGGAGGCCCGTGCGGCCATAGAAGCCCTTGACGGCTCTGACCTCGACGGCCGGAGCATCAAGGTCAACCAGGCCCGTCCCCGCGGCGATCGTCGCGGCGGCGGCGGGCGCGGCGGCTACGGCGGCGGTGGCGGCGGCCGCCGCGACTGGTAGCAGCCCGTCATCTGCACGTGACCAGGACCGTTGAGGCCCGCGCCGCCGCCAGGGAGCGCCGGTCTCTCTACTTCTACCGGCGGGCCATCCCGCGGAGTCGCCATGAACGTTCTCCTGCTCTACCCGGAAACGCCAGACACCTTCTGGTCCCTCAGGCACGCCCTGAAGTTCATTCGCAAGCGTGCCGCCCTCCCACCCCTCGGCCTCCTCACCGTCGCAGCCCTCCTGCCCGAGGACTGGGGCAAGCGCCTGGTGGACCTCAATGTCCGCCGCCTCCGCAACAAGGACCTCGCGTGGGCGGACATCGCGTTCATCAGCGGCATGGCCATCCATCGCGACTCCGCCCATCAGCTCATCGCCCGCTGCAAGGAGGCCGGCCTCACCGTCGTCGCCGGCGGCCCGCTCTTCTGGGGAGAGCACGACCAGTTCCCCCACGTGGACCACTTCGTCCTCAACGAGGCCGAGCTCCTCCTGCCCCAGTTCCTCGACGACCTCGCCGCCGGCCGTGCCCAACACGTCTACAGCACCGATGACTTCGCCGACATCCGCCAGACCCCCACCCCGCTCTGGGAGCTCGCCGACCTGCGCCGCTACGCCTCCCTCTGCGTCCAGTACTCCAGAGGCTGCCCCTTCCACTGCGACTTCTGCAACGTCACCGCGCTCTTCGGCCACCGCCCGCGCACCAAGTCCGCAGACCAGATCATCGCCGAGCTCGACAGCATGTACGCCCTCGGCTGGCGAGGACGCCTCTTCTTCGTGGACGACAACTTCATCGGCAACCGCCGCCACCTCAAGGCCGAGCTCCTCCCCGCACTCATCGAGTGGCAGAAAGACAGGAGCATGCCCTTCTACACCGAGGCCTCCATCGACCTCGCCGACGACCCCGAGCTCATGGACCTCATGGTCCGCGCAGGCTTCGACATGGTCTTCGTCGGCATCGAGACACCCGACGAGGCAGGCCTCGCCGAGTGCTCCAAAGTCCAGAACCGCGGCCGCGACCTCGTCGCAGACGTCCACCGCATCCAGCACGCAGGCCTCCAGGTCCAGGGCGGCTTCATCCTTGGCTTCGACACCGACACCCCATCCATCTTCCAGCGCCAGATCGACTTCATCCAGCAGAGCGGCATCGTCACCGCCATGGTCGGCCTCCTCCAGGCCATCCCAGGCACCAAGCTCTACGAACGGCTCCAGAGCGAAGGCCGCGTCCAGGCCCCAGTCTCCGGCGACAACGTCGACGGCACCACCAACATCGTCCCCCGCATGAGCCTCGACAGCCTCCGCGAAGGCTACCACCGGGTCCTCCGCCACATCTACGCACCACGCCATTACTACCAGCGCGTCAGGACATTTCTCCGCGAGTACCGCACCCCCACCGTCCGCGCCCCCATCCGACGCGAGGACATCATGGCCTTCGGACGCGCCATCCTCCGACTCGGCATCCTCGGCCGCGAGCGCTTCCACTTCTGGCGCCTCATCGCCTGGACCGCCCTGCGCCGCCCCAGGCTCCTCTCCGTCGCCGTCACACTCGCCATCTACGGACAGCACTACCGCCGCCTCTGCGACCACCTCCCCCTCTGACCGCCACGCCACCACGCCGCGCCCACCCCCGGCACCGCTCGCGGCTCGCCGCATAATACGCACGCTGATACGCCCGCATGCACTCCTTGCACTGCGCCAGCCGCCGGCCCTTGCGGTAGTCCAGGTAGAACTCCATCAGGTGCTTCTCCTCGCCGCACTTCGTACACACCTTGGTCAGCGCATGGCCGGAGTTGCTTTGGCAAGACATCCTCGAACCTCCAGATCTCAGTGGTGTTCATGAAGAGAAGGGAAGCGGCTGCGAGCCTCATCCATTGTGGGCGGGATGTCCACATCCCGCGGGACGTCCTCTTCCTCTGATTCCCAAGCTCCCGCTTGGGGACCGCCGACCTCCGAAGCTCCGCTTCGGACCCCGTGCGAGGCGGGAGCCTCGCAGATCCCGCGCTCCCAAGCCGGAGCTGGGGAGCGAGAGAAAGGAGTCGGCGTCACGGCGCAGGGTCTTCTATGGACTGCGGCGGCTCGACGCCGCTTTGCCTTGCCCGCGGAGCGGGCCGGGCGGGAAACAGCCTGGGAGGGTCACACGACGCTCTCGCAGCCACAGGGCGTCCGACCGCTCCGCTGGGATGGAAAGCGGCGTCGAGCCGCCGCACTCCAAAGCCTCGCCGATGGCGAGGCGAAGACAGGCCGTCGCGGA